>DATNBJ010000317.1:0-14282 GCA_035572055.1 Thermoleophilaceae bacterium
GAGCGGAAGCAGCAGCACGGCCGGCCGCGCACCGGCGAAGGCGCGCATCTCCTCCGACCAGCCGAGCGGCGTGATCCAGCGGAGCCAGCCCGCGCCGCCCGTCGTGTCGGCGACCACGCGTATCAGCAGCGCCGCTCCCACCGCCGCGCTGCCCAGTTCCAAGGCCACCCGCCGGCTGGCGGCCACCTGGCTCGCGAGCGCGCCGACGCCGGCGAAGACGGCCGCCGGAGCAACCGTGGCGAGCGCCAGGTACGCCGACGGGCCCACCGAGAGCTTGGTGATCACGAACCCCAGCCAGGTGGCGAGCCAGAGCAGCACGATCCCCGCGAGCACGCCGGTGAGCGCCCCGCCCAGCGCGGCGCCGCGGCTGAGCGGGTTGGCGAGCACGAGCTCGGCCCGGCCGGTGTCCTCCTCGGCCCGCAGCGCCCGCACGGCGGCCAGCAACCCGTACATCGCGGCGAAGATCGACATCAGCCCGCCCACGCGCCAGGCGGCGTAGCCGCCGGTGGTGAGCAGATCGTGCGGCACGCCGTAGAAGAGGCGCACGGCCTTGTTGTCGCCGAAGCTGCGAGCGAACCGGATCCGCTCGGCCAGGTCCGGATACGACTTGCGGTAGCCGAGCACGTTCACGGCCGCGACCGCGAGGAAGAAGTAGGCGAACGCGAGGGTGCGCCTGCGGGCGTCCGCGAGGGTGCGCCGCGCGACCGCTCTAGTCGCCGGCACGCCCGTCGCTCGAGTCGTAGTGGTGGAGGAAGATCTCCTCGAGCGACGGCTCACGGCTCGTGAGCGACAGCACCGGCCGGTCGGCGATCGCCTGCAGGATCGGAGCCACGCTGCCGCTCACCTCGAAGCGCAGCGCGTTGTGGCCCGCGCGCTCGACCTGCACGCCGGGGAGGGCCGGGAGGTCCGGCGCCGTGTCCGCGAACGTCACCTCGATGGTCTGCGCCCGGAGGTGTCTGAGCTGGGCCAGGGTGCCCTCGTCCACCAGCCGTCCCTCGCGCAGGATGCCCACGCGGTCGCACAGCGCCTCCACCTCGCTGAGGATGTGCGAGGAGAGGAACACCGTCTGGCCGCGCTCCTTCGCCTCGTGCACGGTCTGGCGGAAGGCGACCTCCATCAGAGGGTCGAGGCCGCTCGTGGGCTCGTCGAGCAGAAGCAGGTCCGCGCGTGTAGCGAACGCGAACACGAGCTGAACCTTCTGCCGGTTGCCCTTCGAGAGGGCGCGGATGCGCTTCGTGGTGTCGAGCTTGAAGCGCTCGACGAGCACGTCGCGGTAGGCGGTGTCGATCGAGCCGTGCAGGTTTGCCAGGTACTCGAGCGTCTCGGAGGCGTTGAGCGCCGGCCAGAGGAACGGCTCGCCCGCCACGTAGGCGATACGCCGGTGCGCCTTCACCGGGTCGCGCCAGGCGTCGATGCCGAACAGCGAGGCGCGTCCGCCGCTCGGACGGTGCAGGCCGAGCAGCAGCCGGATCGTGGTGGTCTTGCCGGCGCCGTTCGGGCCGAGATAGCCGTAGACCTCGCCCTGCTCTACCGCGAGGTCGAGGCCGTCGAGGGCGAGCGTGTCGCCGTAGCGCTTCGACAGCTTCTCGGCCTGGACAGCGGTCATTCCCCCTGAAGGTAAGCAAGCACGGCGAGCACGCGCCGGTGGTCCGAGTCCGACTGGTGCAGCCGCAGCTTCCCGAAGATCGAGGCGATGTGCTTCTCCACGGCGCCGACGGTGAGTACGAGCTGCTCCGCGATGCCGGCGTTCGAACGGCCCTCGGCCATCAGGCCCAGCACCTCGCGCTCGCGCGGGGTGAGCTCGGACAACGGGCCGTCGTCGCCGCCGCGCGAGACGAGCTGTGCCACCACGTCCGGGTCGAGAGCCGTCCCTCCACGCGCCACCCGCTGGACCGCGTCCACGAAGTCGTGCACGTCCATGATGCGGTCCTTCAGCAGGTAGCCGACGCCGCCGCGCCCCTCGGCGAGCAGCTCGGCGGCGTAGGTCTGCTCCACGTACTGAGAGACCATCAGCACGTTGGTGTCGGGGAAGCTCCTGCGCAGCTCGAGCGCCGCCCGCAGTCCCTCGTCGCGGAAGTCGGGCGGCAGGCGGATGTCGACCACGGCGATGTCCGGCTTGTGGCGCGACACGGCCTCGATCAGCGAGGGCGCGTCGGCCACGGCGGCCACCACCTCGAATTCGTTGTCGCGCAGCAAACGCTCGAGCCCGTCGCGGAGGAGGGCGAGATCCTCCGCGATGACTACCCGCATGGCATCTCCGCGCGGATGGTCGTGGGGCCGCCGGACGGGCTGTCCACGGTGAGCCGGCCGTCGAGCGCATCTACGCGCCGGGCGAGCCCGCTGAGACCGCCGCCGTCCGGATCCGCGCCGCCCACGCCGTTGTCGGTCACGGTCACGTTGAGCACGTCGCCGACCCGGGTGATGCGCACGTCCACGTGCGTTGCCCGCGCGTGCTTGCCGGCGTTCGCAAGCGCCTCGGCCACCACGAAGTAGGCCGCGCTCTCCACGGGGGCCTTCGGACGCTCCGCGGAGTCGACCGACACCGACACTGTGATCGGCGAAGCGGCGGCCAGCGCCTGGATCGCCGCGGCCAGCCCGCGGTCGGCAAGCACGGGCGGGTGGATGCCGCGGGCCAGGTCGCGCAGCTCGCGCAGCGCGTCGCCGGTGTTGGTGCGAGCCTCGGCGAGCAACGCACGAGCGGCGTCGGGATCCTCCGCCAGCTTCTGCTCCGCCATGCCCAGGCTCATGCCGAGGGCCACGAGCCGGGCCTGAGCGCCGTCGTGCAGGTCGCGTTCGATCCGCCGCAGCTCGGCCTCCTGCACGTCGACGGCACCGGCGCGGCTCGTCTCCAGTGTGGAGATGCGCTCGCTGAGCTCCTCGCGCTCGCGCGAGGAAAGCAGCAGCGCTGCGGCGTGCGACCCGACGGCCACGGCGGCGCCCAGCATCGTCCACACCGGCCAGAAGTTGCCGCCGCCGGACGCCGCCCACACGCCCGTCTCGAACAGGATCAGCGAGCCCCACACGCCGGCGTGGATCGCGAAGCCGGCGTTCAGGCGGTACTCCCGCCACTCCCGCTCGTGCTCGAGCGAGTACGCGACCCAGGCGTGGATCAGGAACGGCAGCCCGAGCGCCAGCAGCGTCCACATCGGCCAGAAGTAACCGTGGCCGGTGAGCAGCCAGAGGAGGATCAGGAACAGGTTGAGCCCGCCGGAGACGATCCCGTGGATCAGCACGGCGCGGCGCCGCTTGAGGATCTCCGGAGTGGGAGGGCGCGGCGGGCTGAACGATTCGCTGAGCAGGGCCTCGGAGAGGCTACGCGAGACCAGTAGCAGCGGCCGGAGCAGGTGCACGGCGGCGATCAGCACGGCGATCCCGATCGCCAGCAGCAGGAGCGACTCGGGGAACGTGTCGACCTTGATGCCGATCACGTTCATCCCGTCGTTGATCGCCCAGTAGTAGGTGGGTGCGAAGACGAAGCCGATCCCGCCGGCGAACACGACGACGGTCGCTATCGCCACGCCGAAGCCCACGGTCATGCGGAAGATGAGCAGCGCCTGCGCCTTCCACGTGTTCTGGTCGCTGATCACGGCCCAGCCTCGGGCCCAGAAGCCCTTGACCGGGCGCGGCTTCGGCAGCTCGATCCTCGCGCCGAGCAACCAGCGGGAGAGCGCCGCCTCCGCGGCGGCGCCTCCCCTGATCGTGTAGCCCACGCCCATGAGGGCGGGGATGACGAGCGGCGTGATCGAGAACACGAACGTGAGCGTCCAGATCGTGATCAGCGCCGCCAGGTACAGCCCGCTCGTCACGAGCGGGATGGCCAGGTACGCGATTCCCTTGTAGGTGCGGGAGTCGGCGAACGGCTGGAACACGGAGGCGAGCGTCATCACCCCGCCTCCGGCACCGCGCGCGAGGGAACACGCTCGCCGCGCCGCTTGGGCAGCCACTCGAGCCAGCGCGGCAGGTACCAGTTCCACTTGCCGAGCAGCTTCATCGTGGCGGGGAGCAGAACCCCTCGGATCACCGTCGCATCGATCAACACCGCCACCGCCAGGCCCACGCCCATCTGCTTGAGGTCGAGCGTACTGAGGGTGGCGAAGATCGCGAACACGGCGACCATGACGGCCGCCGCGGCCGTGACCGTGCTGGCTGTCGAAGCGATGCCCTGGGCCACCGCTTCCTCGGTGGACTTGCCGCGGTCCACGAGCTCCTTGATCCGGCTCACGATGAACACGTGGTAGTCCATCGAGAGGCCGAAGAGCACCGCGAACAGGAACAGCGGCAGCCAGGTGACGACGCCACCGTTCGAGTGGAAGCCCAGGAGGCCCTGGAGGTGGCCCTCCTGGAAGATCCAGACGAGCGCTCCGTAGGCCGCTCCGACCGACAGCAGGTTCAGCGCGATCGCGGTCAGCGGGATCACGACCGAGCGGAACGTGAACAGCAGGAGCAGGAACGCGAGGCCGAGCACGAAGGCGAACACGATCGGCCAGTGCGACTTGGTCACCTGGTTGAAGTCGTGGTCGCCGGCGGTCTGGCCGGTCACGGCGTACTCGACGTTGTCGAGCCTCCCGACGGTCGCCGGGATGATCCGCTCGCGCAGGGTCTGCAGCGCCGCGACGGACGCCTTGTTCTCGCCGTCGCCCGCCAGCGGGATCTCGACGCGCTCGACGGTGTGGTTCGGGTTGATCTTCGTATCGATCGGCTTGAACATCCGGCCGCTCGCGAGCGCCTGGCGCTCGAGGCCAGCGATCGCGTGCTGCACCTGCGGCGAGCGCACGTCGTCGGCCTTGATCACGACCTCCGCCGGCACGTTCGTGCCGGGGAACGCGTTCTGCATCTTCTCGTAGCTCTTCACGATCTGCATGTTCTGCGGCAGATCGGTGAAGCTCAGCAACTTCGTGTGCATGCCAAGCACCGGCGACGCCATCACGAGCAGCGCGACGACCGCGATCGCCGCCGAGACGGCGGGGAAGCGCAGCGCCGGCCGCAGCACGAGTGACCACACGCGCGAGGTCTGGCGGTCGCCCTTCACACGCTGAATCAGCGTGCGGTGGTCGCGCAGCCAGCGGAAGAAGCGCACGCGACGCAGCGGGCGCACGATGCCCATCAGCGTGGCGCTGAGAACGCCGACCACGCCGCGGTCGACGCGGTCGCCGAGCTTGCCGAGCAGCGCCGGCAGGACGGTGAGCGAGCCGACCATCGTGGTGAAGACGACGATCATCGCCCCGATGCCCAGCGAGCTGAACACCTTGGTGCCGGCGAACAGCATTCCGGCCATCGCGATCATCACGGTGCCGCCCGAGATCAGAACGGCGCGGCCGGAAGTCGCGGCGGCGCGGCCGAGCGCGTCCTCGGGGCTGCGGTTGCGCCGCTCCTCACGCTCACGCTTCAGATAGAAGAGCGAGTAGTCCACGCCCACGGCCATGCCCATCAGCAGCATCACCGAGTTGGTGGCGTCGGAGGAGTGGAAGAAGTGGCTCACCGCGGCGGCGATGCCCAGCGAGCCGAGCACGCCCGAGAACGCCAGCAGCACGGGGATGCCGGCGGCCACGAACGCGCCGAACGCGAACAGCAGCACGAGGAAGGTGATCGGGACAGAGAGCTGCTCGGCGTGCGAGAGGTCCTTGTCCATGACCTTGCCGACCTCGTGGTCGGCGCTCGCGCCGCCGAACTCCACCACGGTGTAGCCGGGGTTCGCCTTCTGCAGCTTGGCGACCTGGTTCAGCACCGGCTCGACGCGGTCCCCGGCGGTGTCGGGGTCGCCGGTGATCGAGAACTCCACGAGGGCGGAGTGGCGGTCGGCCGAAAGCTGACCGTCCCGTCCGTGCGCGAGCGGCGACTTCACGTCGCGCACCGTGGGGAGGGTGTCCAGCTTCGAGGTCACCTGCCGCACGGCCCGCTGGAACCGCGGGTCGTCCACGGTCTGGGACCTGCTCTGGACGAGCACACCCTCGCTCGCGTGGTCGTGGAAGTTGGCCTTGTCGAGGATCTGCTCCGCGCGGGCCGTCTCTCCGGTGGCCTGCTCGGTGTCGGTCAGCGACTTCGTCCCGAGCACGCTGCCCAGCGCGATCGCCACCGCAACGAACGCGAGCCACCCGAAGGTGGCGGTCTTCCAGTGTCGAGCGCTCCATCGACCGGCGCGCTCCGCAAGATTTGGTCTCATCGGGGGGCCTCCATGGGAGTCGATTTCCATGTCTTGGAGAATCGCCCTGAGAGGCCCGGGCGCCAATGGAGCGGAGCGGTGTCTTGACCCTGGGGATACCCCTAGTTCCGGCCGTACGGCCTGCTCTAGCCGCCGAGTTGCTCGCGCAGGGTGACCAGCTCGGCGCGGAGCTCGCGTAGCTGCTGTTCCAGTGCGTCGACGCGGTCTGCCAGGGGGTCGGTTGCGGGCGGCGGCGGAGCCGCTTCGTGACTCGTGACTCGTGACTCGTGACTCGGCTCCGGTGCGTCGTCGTCCGCTTCGGCGGCCATCAGGTGCCTGTAGCGCTCTTCCTTTTGGCCCGGGCGCCGGTCCAGTCGTTGGACCAGCTCGCGCTGCGCGAGCGCTTCGAGGCCGTCCTCGATCGCCTCCAGGTCGGCGAAGCGGTGCAGGCGCTCTGTCCGCTGCTTCAGCTCGCCGGGGGTCTGCGGGCCGCGCAGCATCAGCACGCCGAGCAGGGCCAGGTCGGCGTCGCTGAGCGAGAGCGTGTCGTCGAGCAGGTGGCGGTACTTCGTCGCGCGCGTGGTGTGGCCGCTCGCCAGGCGCACGAAGCGGCGGCGCGCGAGCCGCTCGAGCGCGGCCCGGATCTCGGACTCGTCGTACTCCACGACCGGGTCGCGGTTGGTCGACTGGTTGCACGCCAGCCGCAGCCCGTTGAGCGTCAGCGGGTAGGCGTCCGGCGTCGTCCGCTGCTTCTCGATCAGGCAACCGAGCACGCGGATCTCCACGGGGCCGAGGTCCACGCCGGTCAGCGTAGCTACATTGCGTTGGATGGAAGAGCTGAGGGAGCGCCGCAGGCGGCGCCTCTGGCTGTTGGCCGCCTGCGTCGTGGTGGCCGCCATCGTCGTGGTGATAGGGATCGGGCTGACCAAGTCCGACTCCGGTCCGACCGCGGAGAGCCTGGCCAAGGACACGGCGTCGACGAATGCGCTGCTCGACGGGATCCCGCAGCAGGGCATCGTGCTGGGCAGCCCGAGCGCCCCGGTGACCGTCACCGAGTTCGCCGACCTCCAGTGCCCGTTCTGCAAGCGGTACTCCCAGAAGGTGTTCCCGGCGATCGTGCGCGACTACGTGCGCGGCGGGAGGGTGCGGATGGTGTTCCGCGGGCTGTCGTTCATCGGCGCGGACTCGATCGTGGCGGCGCGGGCCGCCGGCGCGGCGGGACAGCAGAACCGGCTCTGGCAGTTCGTCGACGTCTTCTACGAGAACCAGAAGGACGAGAACTCGGGCTACGTGAAGGCGGGGTTCCTGCGCCAGATCGGCGGCGCGGCCGGGGTGGACGTGGCGAAGCTCGAGCAGGACGCCACCACCGAGGCGGTGGCGAGGCAGCTCACCGACGCGAACGGCGAGGCCAAGAGGCTGGGGGTCAGGTCCACGCCGACGATCGTCGTCACGAAGGCAGGACAGCAGCCCGTGAAGCTGAAGTCCCCCTCAGTCGGCGACCTGCGCTCGAAGCTGGACGCCGCGCTCGGGACATGAGAGACAGACGGCTGGCATACGCGATCGGCATCGTCGCGCTCATCGGCCTTGGTGTGGCGGGCTACATCACCTACGAGCACTACTCGGGCGGGTCGCCCGTCTGCCTGGCCAGCGGCGGCTGCGAGAAGGTGCAGAGCTCGCACTACTCGAAGCTCGCGGGAATCCCGGTGTCGGTGCTCGGGCTCGTGGGCTACTTCGCCATCATCGTGTCCCTGTTCATCCCCGGCGAGACCGGCCGGTTCGCGGGCGCGCTGATCGCGCTGATCGGCTTCGGCTTCAGTGCCTACCTCACGTACCTCGAGCTGTTCAATATCCACGCGATCTGCCAGTGGTGCGTGGCCAGCGCGGTGCTGATGACGGTGCTCGCCGTCTTGACGGTGTTAAGGCTCCTGGAAGCGGAATCCCGAGTCTCTACCATCGCCTGATGGCCGGCAAGGCGGAGAGGCGCGCGGCTGCGCGCGCGGACAGAGAAGCGCGCGAGGCTCAGGCGGCTCAGGCGGCGGGGCGCAGGCGGCGCCTCTACATGCTGGGCGGCGCGGTGGTCGTGGCCGCGGCGGTCGTGGGCATCGCGATCGCGATCAGCTCCGGCGGCGGCGGCAGCAAGTCGGGCGGCGGCAGCGGCGGAACGATCACCGGTGCAGCGGAGGTCGAAGCCGAGCTCGCCGGCATTCCGCAGTCGGGCAACACGCTGGGCCAGGCGAGCGCCCCGGTGACGATCACGGAGTTCGCCGATCTCCAGTGTCCGGTCTGCCAGGAGTTCAATCAGGACACGCTGTCGAAGCTGATCCCGAACGAGGTGAAGGCCGGGAAGGTGAAGCTGATCTTCCGCAACCTCCAGACCGCCACGCACGACGAGGCCACCTTCCGGGCCCAGTCGTCCGCGGCCCTGGCGGCCGGCAGGCAGAACAGGCAGTGGCACTACATCGAGCTCTTCTACCGCAACCAGGGGGAGGAGAACTCGGGCTACGTGAGCGGGACGTTCCTCACGAACATCGCGAAGGCGATCCCGGGGCTGGACCTCACGCAGTGGACCCAGGACCGGACGGCCCCGAGCAACAGCGCGACGATCACGGCGGACGCCGCTGCCGCGCAGACGCTCGGGTTCAACGCCACGCCGTCGATTCTCATCAAGGGGCCGAAGTTCCCCTCGCAGGCGATCTCGGGCGCCGCCAGCTACGGCGACCTGCAGAAGGCGATCAAGGCCGTCGGCGGCACGACGGCCAGCGGCACTTAGATAAGAACGAGTCTCATTTCTGTTAACGTCGGCGCGTCATGCGCCGGCTCGCTCTTCTCCTCGTTCTGTCGGTCGTCGCGGGCTGCACAGCGCAGGCGGCCGACGACGGCAGGCTGCACGTCGTAGCCGCCGAGAGCTTCTGGGGCAGCCTGGCCGCGCAGCTCGGCGGAGACCGGGTGCGGGTGACCTCGATCGTGCACACGCCGGGGGCCGATCCGCACGACTACGAGCCGACTCCCGCGGACGCGCGCGCGATGGCCACGGCGAAGCTCGCGGTGGTGAACGGGGTCGGCTACGACCCGTGGGCGCAGAAGCTGATCGACGCCAATCCGGTCGGCGGGCGGCTGGTCCTGAACGTGGGCGACCTGGTTGGTGTCGCGAACGGTGGGAATCCGCACCGCTGGTACTCGCCCGCCGATGTGCAGCGCGTGATCGACGGGATCACCGCTTCGTACAAGCGGCTCGCGCCGGGCGACGCGCGCTACTTCGATTCTCAGCGGGCCGTGGTGGAGTTGCGCCTTGGCGGTTACCGGTCGCTGATCGCGTCGATTCGCGCGCGGGACGGCGGTGTTCCGGTGGGCGCCTCCGAGAGCGTCTTCGAGCCACTGGCCGCCGGGCTCGGGCTGCGCCTCGTCACGCCCCCGGGCTTCATGAACGCCGTGAGCGAGGGGGCCGATCCGTCCGCTTCCGACCGGACCACGGTGGACCGCCAGATCTCCTCCGGGCAGATCCGGCTCTGGGTCTACAACAGCCAGAACGCCACGCCGGACGTGAAGCGGCTCACCGACGAGGCGCGCTCGGCGGGCATCGCGGTGGTCACGGTCAGCGAGACGCCGGAGCCGGCGTCGGCCTCGTTCCAGGACTGGCAGGTGCGCCAGCTCCGGCGGATCGAGAGGGCGCTCGGATGAGCGGCATGCCCGCGGTGGTGCTGGAGAACGCGGAGCTGCGCCTGGGCCGCGGGCCCGTCTGGAGCGACGTGAGCCTGACGCTCCGCGAGGGCGAGTTCGCCGCGGTGCTCGGCGCGAACGGCGCGGGCAAGACCACGCTGCTGCGCGCCATCCTCGGGCTGCTGCCGCTGGCCGCCGGCTCCGTCACGGTGCTCGGACGGCCGCCGGGCGCGGCGAACGGGTCGATCGGCTACCTGCCGCAGCGGCGCTCGTTCGACGAGTCGTCGCGGATTCGCGGCATCGACGTGGTGCGGCTCGGCTTCGACGGCGACCGCTGGGGCGTGCCGCTGCCCGTGCCCGTCGGGCGCACCGGGCGACTGCGGCGGGCGCAGGCGCGCGAGCGCGTGGCCGAGGCGATCGAGCTGGTGGGCGCGGGGGCGTACGCGCACCGGCCGATCGGGTCGGTCTCCGGCGGGGAGCAGCAGCGGCTGCTGATTGCGCAGGCGCTGGTGCGACGCCCACGGCTGCTGCTGCTCGACGAGCCGCTCGACAGCCTCGACCTGACCAATCAGGGATCGGTGGCGGCGCTGGTCCAGCGCATCTGCCGCACGCAGAACGTGGCGGTGATGCTCGTGGCACACGACGTGAACCCGATCCTCGGCTACCTCGACCGCGTCATCTACTTCGCGGCCGGCGGCGCGGTGGACGGCACGCCGCGCGAGGTGATCAACAGCGAGACCCTGTCGCAGCTCTACGCGGCGCCCATCGAGGTGCTCGAGACCTCCGACGGGCGGCTCGTGGTGGTGGGTCAGCCGGAGCCGCCGGCGATCCACTCGGAGCGCCATGCTCACTGACCTCTTCAGCTACCACTTCATGGTCAACGCTCTGCTGGCGGGGACGCTCGTGGCGGTCACCGCGTCGCTGATCGGCTGGTTCATGGTGGTGCGGCGGCAGACGTTCGCGGGGCACACGCTGTCGCTGGTGGCGTTCCCGGGCGCCGCGGCGGCGGCTTTGGCCGGCGCTCCCGTGTTCGTCGGGTACTTCGCGGCGTGCGCGCTCGGGGCGCTCGTCTTGTCGCGCGCCTCCGCGGGCACCACGCGCAGCCTCAGCGACGAGAACGCCGCCATCGGCGTCGTGCAGGCGGTCGCGCTGGGCTGCGGCTTCCTCTTCGTCGGGCTCTACCACGGCCTGCTGAACAGCCTCAACTCGATGCTGTTCGGCACCTTCCTCGGGATCACCGACGACCAGGTGTGGCTGCTGCTCGGAACAACGGTGGTCGTGCTCGGCGTGCTCGGCACGGTCGGCCGGCCGCTCCTGTTCGCGTCGGTCGACTCCGACGTGGCGCGGGCCAGCGGCGTACCGGTGGCCGGGCTCGCCACCGGGTTCCTCCTGCTGCTCGGGCTCGCGGTGGCCGCCACGAGCCAGATCACGGGAGCGCTGCTCGTGTTCGCGCTGCTGGTCACGCCGGCCGCCACGGCGCAGGCTCTCACCGAGCGGCCGGCGCTGAGCCTCGCGCTCTCGGTCGCGCTGGCGCTGGCGGTCACCTGGGGCGGATTGACGATCGCCTACTACTCGATCTACCCGGTGGGGTTCTGGGTCACGTCGCTGTCGTTCGGCCTCTATGTGCTCGCGCGGATCTGGCGGGCGGCGGTGCGCTGATGCTCTCGCACGAGTTCATGCAACACGCCTATCTGGCCGGCACGTTCATCGCGCTCGCGTGCGGGCTGGTGGGCTACTTCCTGGTGGTGCGCTCGCAGGTGTTCGCGGGCGACGCCCTGAGCCACGTGGCGTTCACCGGGGCGCTGGCCGCGGTGGCGGCGGGGATCGACGTGCGGCTCGGCCTGTTCGCGGCCACGATCCTGGTCGCTCTGGGGATGGGTGCCGCCGGCGACCGCGCCCGGGCCGACGACGCCGTGATCGGCTCCGTGTTCGCCTGGGTGCTCGGCCTGGGAGTGCTGTTCCTCTCGATCTTCACCACGTCGTCTTCCGGTGGCGCGAACGGGGCAGCCGGGGTGCGGGTGCTGTTCGGATCGATCCTGGGGCTGAACGCGGGGTCGGCGTGGCTCGCGGCGGCGATCGGGCTGGCCGCCGCCTTTGGACTGCTGCTGATCGCGCGGCCGCTGCTGTTCTCCTCGGTGGATCCCGGCGTGGCCGAGGGCGGGGGAGTGCCCGTTCGGTTGCTGGGCTTCCTCTTCCTCGCGCTCCTCGGCGTGGTGGCGGCGGAGGGCACGCAGGCGGTGGGCGCGCTGTTGCTGCTCGGGCTGCTGGCGGCGCCCGCGGGCGCGGCGTACCGGCTGTGCGCGAGTCCGTACACCGGGCTGGCGCTGTCGGGGGCTCTCGCCGTCGGCTCCATGTGGGCGGGACTCGCGCTGAGCTACGTGATCCACGACCTGCCGCCGAGCTCCGCCATCGTGTTCGTGGCCGCGGCCGCGTACGTCACCGCCCTGCTGTGGAGCCGCAGGCCGACCGTAGAATCGCTGCGGTGAGCGCTTCCTGGGGGGATCAGGCCGCTGCGCAGCTCGCTGCCGCCGGCTACCGGCGCGGGGCGGCACGCAACGCGGTGCTGGAGGTGCTCGACCGGGAGCACTGCGCGCTGTCGGCGTTCGACATCGAGGACGCGCTGCGGGCCTCGGACCGGACCGCGGGCCGGGCGAGCATCTACCGGATCCTCGACCAGCTCGTCGAGCTGCAGCTCGTCACGCGCGTGGAGACGGGCCAGGGCGTGGTCCGCTACGAGGCCGCACGCGGCGAGCACGGCCATCACCACCACCTGGTCTGCGACCACTGCGGTCGTCTGGTCCCGTTCGCGGACGAGGAGCTGGAGCAGACGATCTCCGCCGTGAGCCGCCGCGTGCCGTTCGAGGTCTCAGACCACGAGATCGTGCTGCACGGGGCGTGTGGGAGCTGCGCGGGGTAGGGCGGCGTAGGGGCGGCGCTCCCTTTCGCGGCGCCGGTCGCCCGGCGTTGACAGCGGCAATGAGGGTGGATCAGCGGTGGCTTCGGCTCCGCTCGGGAAAGTGTGCCTATTTCCCTTGGCATACCAAGGCAGATAGGCACACTTCCGCTTCGGGCCCTTCCTCATTGCCAACGGGCCGCGCGGGCGGAGCCGCGAGCGCGTGAGCGGAACGCGGGAGGAGGACCCGGCGCCTAGAAACCCACCGGATGCCGCGCCACGAACCCCTTCGTGGACCGAGGCATCGCCCGCCAGCGCGGACCGGATGGGCTGCCCGACGTGTCCAGCCGCAGGCCGCCCACCACCATGAACGCGTGGGTCTTGTTCGCGTAGATCGTGATCCAGGTGCCCGGGCCGCGCTCGCCCCACTTCTTGAAGCCGGTCGAGTCGAGCGTGTAGTCGAGCAGGCCGGCGCCGTGGAGCACGTAGCTCACCGCGCCTGAGCAGTCGTAGGCGGAGTCGTGGAAGCTCTTGTGGCCGCCGCCGTAGCGGTAGCGCTTGTGCTGCAGGCGGTTGCCCGCCGCCACGGCGAGCTGGACCGCGCGGGGAGCGTCGGCCGGCGCCGAGGCCACGAAGCCGGCCAGAGCCACGTGCCCGGTGGGAACCGGGGCGGGGGCCGGCTGGCCCGAGGTGGGCGCGGGAGCGGGCTTCGGCGCGGGCTTTGGCGCGGGAGGCGGCTGATCGGGAGAGACGCCGCCCGTGCCGGGGAACGCGGGGTCGCCGGTGCCGCCGGGCGACGTTCCGCCATTCGAGGCGGCCGCGGCCGGCGGGGCTGCACAGATCAGGAGGGTGAGGAGAAACGCTGGGAGGGCCTTGCGCACAAGGCTTACCTCGCCGCAAGAAGGGCCTCCTCTTACCGCTGCAAGGCCTCGTGCAGGCGGCTACGGCAGCGTGAAGCCCACCCGGTGCCCGACCACGCGCCCCGACGGCAGCTTGATGAACGTGGCCGATGAGTTGTTCCCCTCGTGCGACTCGAACAGCCGGTGGTACGGGTCGGCGGTCTGCACGTAGGCGAAGCGGCCGCGCAGCCCGGTGACGTCGATGAACTGCTCCGGATACCCCGCCGGATACACGTCCGACCAGCCCACCGAGGTGCCGAGCGTGACCCGGCGCGCGCCTCCGCTCTGGCTGCAGGCGGGATACACCGCGTGTCCGGGAGAGCGCCCGCCACCGCGCGTGTGCCGCAGGTCGCGGAAGCAGTAGAAGAGCTTCGGCCCCGGCTTCACGAAGCTGATCAGCTTGTTGTGCGAGTCCACCCGCCACAGCCCGAAGCGCGCGGCGTCGCGGAACTTCCAGTAGCGGGCGGCGCCGAGGTTCCCGATCCCGTAGCGGGTGCCGGACACGTACTTGAAGCCGAGCCGGGCGCCGGTGAAGAACAGCTTGTGGCCGCCGCCGCGGCGGTCGATCGCCTGCGAGGCGATCATCGTCGTCCGCCCCGAGCGCTTGCCGTGGATCTCGAGCGGCCCCGTGCCGTGGTTGTCGATCGAGCTCTGCGCCCGCAGCAGCGTGTGGCCATAGCGCGACGTGCGGTCG
>DATNBJ010000318.1:0-4792 GCA_035572055.1 Thermoleophilaceae bacterium
GCCAAGGCGGCCGAGCTGTTCGAGGTCTTCGGCACCGAGATCGTGCAGACCACGCCGGTGCAGGCCGAGCTGGCGAAGATCTGGACCAACATCCTCCGCTACGCGAACTTCGCCCTCCCCAACCTGCTGATGATGAACTGCGAGCAGTACGAGGCGAACGTCTTCGAGGTCATCGACCTGATCAACCACGACTATCCGCGCGGCGGGATCGGCAAGCCGGGGCTGACCGCCGGCATCTGCCTGCGCAAGGACTTCACCTTCTCCGAGGAGCGCTCGAGCGCGCCCGGGATGCTGCTGGCGGTGTCGCGCGTTCACGAGACCGTGCCCCTGTTCCTGGTCGAAGGGCTGAAGCGGCGGCTGGGCGGCTCGCTGCGCGACCGCAAGGTGGCGGTGCTGGGCCTGACCTTCAAGCGCGACTCCGACGACGCCCGCGACTCGCTGTCCTACAAGCTGATCCGCCTGCTCGAGCGGGAGCTGGCGCACGTGTCGCGCCACGATCCCTACGTGCCGGACGAGTCCGAGCCGCTCGACACCGCGCTCGCGGGCGCCGACGCCGTGGTGATCGCCACCAACCACTCCGCCTACGACCACGTCCTGCCGCGGCTGCCGCGGGGCGCGCTGCTGGTGGACCCCTGGAACGTGACGGGCTCGGCGCAGGTGTTCGGCTTCGCGGACGAGCTGGTGTCGACCACCTGATGCGGGCGCTGGTCACGGGAGTAAGCGGCTTCGCCGGGAGGCACATGGCCGAGCACTGCCTCGAGCGAGGCGCCGAAGTGGTCGGCGTCGGCCGCCGGCCGCTGCCGGACGCGCCCTTCGAGTACGCGCAGGCCGATCTCCTCGACCCGGACGCGGTCCGCTCGCTCGTCGAGCGCGTGAAGCCCGACCGCGTGTTCCACCTCGCCGCGGAGGCGTCCGTCGCGCGCTCCTGGGAGACCCCCGCGAGCGTCATCGAGCACAACGTGCAGTCCACGCTCAACCTGCTGGAGGCGCTGCGTACGGCGGCACCGGAGTCCCAGGTCCTCGCGGCCTGCTCGGGCGAGGAGTACGGCGAGCCGGAGGAGCTGCCGGTGGGCGAGAGCCACGGCCTGCGGCCGCGCAACCCGTATGCCACGAGCAAGGCGATGACCGACCTGCTGGCCGGCTTCTACGCCGATTCGCACGGCATGCACGTGGTGCGCACGCGCGCCTTCAACCACGCCGGGCCCGGGCAGTCGGACACGTTCGTGGTGTCGAGCTTCGCCCGCCAGATCGCCGAGGCAGAGGCGGCCGAGCCGCCGGACGGCCGTGCCACCATCTCCACCGGGAACCCCGACGCCCGCCGCGATTTCAGCGATGTGCGCGATGTGGTCCGGGGCTACTGGCTCGCGCTCGAGCGTGCCAAGCCCGACGTCTTCAACGTCTGCAGCGGCCGCGCGACGTCGGTGTCCGACATACTGATGCGCCTCTCGGAGCACAGTTCGCTCGCTGTCGAACGGCGGACCGATCCCGCGCGGCTGCGGAAAAACGAGGTAATGGAGATCAGGGGCTCACACGAAAAGTTCACGGCTGCCACCGGCTGGCGGCCCGAGATCGACTTCGACCAGACGCTGCGCGACACGCTGGACTGGTGGCGCGAGCGCGTGGCCGCAGGGGTGACGCAGTGAGCGAGACCAAGCGCGCGCTGATCACGGGCGTCACCGGCCAGGACGGCAGCTACCTCGCCGACCTGCTGGTGGAGAAGGGCTACGACGTGCACGGCATGGTGCGCCGCGCGTCGACCGAGACGTTCCAGCGCCTCGAGCACATCCGCGACCGGATCACCCTGCACACCGGCGACCTGCTGGACCAGCGCTCGCTCGGCGACGTGATGCGCGCCGTGGAGCCGGATGAGATCTACAACCTGGCGGCGATGTCGTTCGTGGCGGCGTCGTGGACGCAGCCCGTGCTGACCGCCGACTTCACCGGCGTCGGGGTCACGCGCATGCTCGAGGCGATGCGCGAGGCGGCGCCGGACGCGCGCTTCTACCAGGCCTCCTCCTCCGAGATGTTCGGCAAGGTGCGCGAGGTGCCGCAGACCGAGGAGACGCCCTTCTACCCGCGCTCGCCGTACGGGGTGGCAAAGGCATACGGGCACTTCATCACCGTCAACTATCGCGAGTCGTACGACCTTTTTGCCTGCTCAGGCATACTTTTCAACCACGAGTCGCCGCGTCGTGGGCTGGAGTTCGTCACCCGCAAGGTCACCCACGGCGCCGCCGCGATCAAGCTCGGCCTGAACGACTCGCTGGCGCTCGGCAACCTCGACGCCAAGCGCGACTGGGGCTTCGCGCTCGATTACGTCGAGGCCATGTGGCTGATGCTCCAGCAGGACGAGCCGGACGACTTCGTGATCGCCACGGGCGAGGCACACAGCGTGCGCGAGCTCGTGGACATCTCGTTCCAGCACGTGGGGCTCGACCCCGACGAGTACGTCAAGCTCGACCCGCGCTTTCTGCGCCCCGCCGAGGTGGACCACCTGATCGGGGACTACACGAAGGCGCGCGAGAAGCTCGGCTGGGAGCCGCGCACGTCGTTCGAGGAGCTGGTCAGGCTGATGGTCGAAGCCGACCTGGAGCTGCTCGCGACCGGCATCTCTCAGCAGCAGGCGGGCTGATGGCGCAGCGTGTGCTCGTCACCGGCGGGGCCGGCACCATCGGCACGGCCGTGGTCAAGCGGCTGCTGCGCGACGCCGACTGGGAGGTGCGCGTATCCGACCAGCGCACGCCGCCGCAGTGGATGCGCGAGGCGTGCCAGGTGCACACCGGCGACCTGCGCGACTACGACGAGGCCCGCAAGGCGGCGGAAGGCTGCGGCCACGTGATCCACCTCGCGGCGATCGTGGGCGGGATCGGCAACTTCCACAAGCTCCCGCACACGCTGCTCGAAGTGAACACGGGCCTCTACAACGCCGTCTTCACGGCGGCGCTCGAGCGGCGGGTCGACCGGCTCGTCTACGTCTCGTCCTCCATGGTCTACGAGCGCGCCACGCAGTTCCCCACCACCGAGGCCTACATCACGGACACGCCCATCCCCGAGTCGGCCTACGGCTTCTCGAAGCTGGCCGGCGAGGTCTATTGCCGCGCGCTCAACGACGAGCACGGCCTGCCGTACACGATCTGCCGCCCGTTCAACGCCTACGGTCCCGGCGAGATGCCGGAGGACGAGCCGGGCATCGCCCACGCGGTGCCCGACCTGATCCGCAAGGTCCTCTCCGGCCAGAGGCCTCTCCAGATCTTCGGCTCCGGCGAGCAGACCCGCACGCTCACGCACATCGACGACATCGCGGAGGGCATCGTCACCGCGATGGGCCATCCCGCCGCGGAGAACGAGGACTTCAACATCTCCGCGGGCGACGAGCTGACCGTCGCCGAGATCGCACGCATCATCTGGGAGGCGTGCGGCGAGCCGCCCGAGGAGTTCGAGCTGGAGCACCTGCCCACGTTCCAGGTGGACGTGCAGCGCCGCTGGCCGTCGGTGGAGAAGGCGCGCGAGCTGCTCGGCTGGGAGGCTCAGATCGACGTGCGCGACGGAATCGCGGACACGGTCGCGTGGCTGCGCGAGCAGGGCCCGGTCACGTCCGCCTGAGCGGCAGCCCGATCGACGTGAACTCTCCGCCGGGGACGCCCACCACGATGTGAGGCTGGCCGTCGTGCTCCACGACGGTCTCCGGGCCGAGGACGCGCACGGGATGACGGCGCGCCTCGTCCGACACCTCGATACGGAGCGGCTGCATCAGCTCGAGACCCGTGCCGCGCACGAGGTGGCGGCGAATCTCGCCCGGCGTGAGCACGTCGATCGCGCGCTTGCGCAGGGTGGCCCCCGGGGCGCGGCGCCCGCCCGTCAGCGCCTTCGCCAGGACGCCGACCGGCCGGGCGTTCAGGGGCGACCACTTGAGGAACACCTCGGTGGCGATGTAGGCGACCCCGCCCGGGCGCAGCACGCGCCGGACCTCGCTCATCACCGTGCCCAGCTCGCGCAGGTCGCCCATGTGCTCCACCGACGAGCAGGACACGACGGCGTCCATCGACTCGTCCTCGAAGGGCAGCGAGCGCGCGTCCGCGTCCACCACCTCGAGGCGGTCCTCCGGATACGGATAGGGCGCGAACGCCGCGGGGTTCTGCGCGAAGGCGCCGTCCGCCTCGAGGCCCGCGAAGTCGCCGCGGCCGTAGATGTCCAGCGCGTAGACCCGGCCGGTGTGCTTCGCCAGCCAGTAGAGGAGCTCCTCGTGGCCGGCGCCGACGTCGAGGATCTTCGCGTCCTCGCGCAGGACGCCGGTGTCGCGGAAGAAGAGCGCCGCCGACGCGAACTCCCAGTACTTGCGGTGCGGCGGCACCGTGCCCGCCGCCGGCGCGATCTCCGGCATGAGCGCCGCCAGCTCCGGGTCGGAGAAGTCCGGCAGGTCGCAGGTCTTCGCGTAGTGGCGGGTGAGCTCCATCAGTCCTCGAGCACGACGGCGTCGCCGATCGCGACGCGGCCGGGCTGCACAGTAGTGCCATACACGCCGAGGCAGGCGTCGCGCTCCCGGCCCGCCGCCTTGAGGACCGCGCTGTTGCGCTCGGTGGTCGCGGGATCCACGTTGATCATCACGCAGCGCTCGTCCTTCTGGTCCACGCGCATGCTGAACCGGCCGATCCGCAGCACCGAGCCGACCCAGCCCTCCTCGGGGAAGTCGCCCGTGGCCTCCACCACGAGGTTCGGCCGGAAGCGCAGCGGCGTGAGCTCCGCGCCGGCCAGCGCGCCGATGCCCGCCACAGTCTGAGTGCTGATCAGCGAC
>DATNBJ010000319.1:0-5043 GCA_035572055.1 Thermoleophilaceae bacterium
ATCGAGCTTCAGGCGAAGCACATCCACTCGCTCACGGAAGAGATCAAGAAGCTGACCGCGGAGCTGGCCAAGGCCAAGGGCGACTCCACGTACCAGCAGATGCGCCTGGCCGCCTTGGAGCGGTACCTGGCGAAGCTGACCAAGCAGGTGTTCGGGCCCACCTCCGAGCAGCGCACGACGGCCGCAGACGCGCGCGCCGACGGCGACGACCAGGGTGAGGGCAACGGCAAGAAGAAGAAGCGGCCCGGGCACGGTCCCACGAAGCAGCCGAAGCTGCCGGTCATCGAGGTCGAGCACGAGCTCGACGACGCCGACAAGACGTGCCCCAACTGCGGCGGCGGCCTCCAGGAGATGGAGGACCAGTACGAGGAGAGCGACGAGGTCGACGTCATCCCCCTGCGGTTCGTGATCAAGCGCCACAAGCGCAAGAAGTACGCGTGCCGTTGCGGTAGCTGCATCGAAACGGCACTCGGCCCCGACAAGCTCACCCCCGGCGGGCGCTACTCGGTCTCCTTCGCGATCTACGTCGCGGTCAGCAAGTACTGCGACCACCTGCCGCTCGAGCGGCAGGTCCGTATGATGGCCCGCGAGGGGCTCGTGGTGACGAGCCAGACGCTATGGGATCAGATCGAGCAGCTCGCGTGGCTCGTCGAGTCGGTGATGCCGCGCCTGCGCTCTTACGTCCTCGGCCACCCAGTCGTCGGGGCCGACGAGACGACGTGGGAGCTGATGGGCAAGAAGCCCGGCCAGGGCAAGAGCTGGTACGTCTGGATGCTGCGCGTCGAGACGGCCGTCTTCTATGCCATCCGCGACAGCCGCAGCTTCAAGACCGCGGAGGCGCTGCTCTCGACCTTCGCCGGCATCCTGATGTGCGACGGCTACGTCGCGTACATCTCGCTGTCGCGCGCGTACCCGCGCGTGGTGCTCGCACACTGCTGGGCTCACGTCCGCCGGGAGTTCGTCGAGATCGAGAAGTCCTTCCCCAAGCCCTGCGGAGAGGTCATCGACCTCATCGGCGAGCTGTTCCTCATCGAGCGCGAGTGCCCCGAGCAGGGCCCCGAGGGCGACGAGGACCGCCTGAAGCTGCGCCACGAGAAGTCGCAGCCGGTCGTCGACAAGATCGTCGAGTGGTTCTACCGGACCCTGCCGACGTGCCTGCCGGAGAGCGGGCTGCACAAGGCCATCGGCTACATGGTCCACATGTGGCCGGGCCTCGTCCTCTTCCTGGACAACCCCCGGGTCCCGCTCTCCAACAACGGGACGGAGCGCGCCGCGAGAGGTCCCGTCGTCGGAAGGAAAAACCACTACGGGTCACACTCGCTGCGCGGCACCGAGGTCGCCGCCACCTTCTACAGCCTCGTCGAGAGCGCCAAGCTCAACGACCTGGAGCCTCGCTTCTACCTCCGCGTGGCCGCCCGCGCGGGGCTGCGCCACCAGACCGTGCCGCTCCCACACGAGGTCAAGGCGATGCTGGCGGAGGGCACGCTCAACCCTGCCGACTACGACGAGTACATCGACGGGATCGTGAACGCCGCGCTCGCGGCCGCCGCAGGCGCGGGACCGCCGCCCGATGTGTCAGGAGACGAGCCCCCCGCTGACGTCGACGCGCTGCCCACGGCGTGATCGGCTGCGCCCACATGCGCGTCGCCGGCACTCGGCCGATCAGGGGGCGTCACGCGCGCGGTATAGGGTATCCGCTGCACGGAGCGCCTCGTTGTCGTGACCCCACGGCATGCCCAGATCGCGCGGCATGACGGAGACCGAGTCGAAGTGGGCAGCGCGTGTGGCGGCATGGCGGGCGAGTAGGCAGACGGCGCCGAAATTCTGCGAGGGCAAAGACTTCAAGCCCGGAGGGCTTCGTTACTGGGCGAGTCGGCTCCGCAGGGGTCAGGATGCCGCTCCGATGAGGGACGAGGGCGTCGCCGCGGTCCCGCATGCGGCGCCGCCGCCCGCTGCGGAGGCGGCGGTGCCGCCCGAGCCGGCGCGCCTTGCGCGCGTCGTCCGCGCGGCGCGGCCGGCGCCCGCACCGGAGACGGCCGTGGTCATCGAGGTCGGTGCCGCGCGCCTCGCGGTTCGCCGAGGCTTCGACCGTGGAGTCCTTCACGCCGTGCTCGAGGTTCTCGGAGGTGGGCGATGATCCCGCACGGGGTGGAGGTCTTCGTCGCGCTCGAGACCATCGACCTGCGCTGGAGCTTCGACCGGCTCGGTGCCCTCGTCGAGAGCCGGCTCGGCCGCACGGTGCGGGGCGGTGCGCTCTTCGTCTTCTTCGGGCGCCGTAGGGATGCGGTGAAGATTCTCTTCGCCGACGATACCGGCCTTTGCCTGTTCTACAAGCGCCTCGACCGTCGTACCTTCCGCATGCCCGAGGCGACCCGCGAGGGCGAGTTGGTCGTCGAGATCGAGGAGCGCGTACTCGATGATCTCCTCGACGGCATCGACGTCGAGCCTGCGGCAAAGAAACCGCGTTCGCCTCGCATTCACTGACTTCGATCAGCAAGCACAATCAGCGCCGGGGGGATCGACAACGGTCCGGGCCATGCCTATGTGCTCGGACCGTGGCGAGCGTCGGCACCGCGGATCGCGCATCAACCGAAGAGGATCTTCGGGCGCGGGTCATCGCCCTCGAAGCGGAGCTCGCCGCCGAGCGCGCGCAGCTCGCAACCGAGCGCGCCCGCGCTGACAAGCTCGCCGCCGATCATGCCCGACTCCTGGCGGCGTATCAGCAGGCCGAGATCGAGCTGAAGCTGCTCCGCAGGCGCATCTTCGTGGCCTCGGCCGAGCGCATCGACACGAGGCAGCTCGAGCTGGAGTTTGCCCAGAAGCAGACCGAGCTCGCGGCGCTCGCCGCCAAGCTCAACGCCGCCACCCCGCCGGCGCCGCCTGAGGCCCCGCCGCCCGCGCCCCCCGCGGGGCCGGCCAAGCAGAAGCCCAAGCCCAAAGGGCGGCGCAACCTGCGCGACCTCCCTATCGAGGAGGAGCGGCACGAGCTCCTCGACCCCGCGCTCGAGGGCAAGGCCGAGCGCATCGGGTTCGAGGAGAGCACCCAGCTCGGCTGGCGTAAGGGCGGCCCGGTGCGCATCGTCATCGCACGCGCCAAGTACCGGACCACGAGCGACGAGGGCACGCCGACGCTCGCTACCACGCCGATGCCACCGCGGACCTTCCCGCGCTGCCTTGCGGCCCCGTCGCTGCTCGCGAAGATCATCGTCGGCAAGGTGAGCGACGGCCTGCCTCTCCACCGGCAGGAGCAGTGCTTCGCGCGCGAGGGCCTCGATCTCGACCGCGGCACGATGTGCCGGTGGATCGAGGACGCGGGGATGACCGCGGGCGGTGTGGTGCTGGCTGCGAAGAAGGAGGCGTTCGAGACGGCCTTCTGCATCTCCACCGACGCCACGGGCGTCTGCGTCCAGCCCGAGCCCTCGGCGACCAAGGCACGGCAGCCGTGCCGGCGCGGGCACTTCTTCGTCATGCTCGCCGACCGCGACCACGTGCTCTTCGAGTACACGGCCCGCGAGACCAGCGACGCCGTGCGCGAGATGTTCCGCGGCTACTCCGGCTACCTGCAGGCCGACGCCAAGAGCACCTACGACGTGCTCTTCCACAAGCCGCACCCCGCCCTCGCCTCCGACGAGGACGATGCCTGCAACGAGGTCGGCTGCTGGAGCCACTGCAGACGCAAGTTCTACGAGGCCGCCATCGGCAAGGACCGGATCGCGCGCGAGGGGCTGTGGCGGATTCACAAGCTCTTCGAGCTTGAGGAGGGGTGGAAGGACAAGCCGCCCGTCGAGCGCAAGGCGCTCCGCGACCGGTACAGCCGGCCGCTCGTTGACGCCTTCGTCGTATGGGCCGAGGCCGAGTACGCCAAGGTCAAGGACACCCGCGGGCTGCTCCGCTCGGCGCTCGGGTACGCCGTCCGGCAGCAAGGCGCGCTCCGACGCTACCTCGACGACGGGCGGCTCCGCATGGACAACAATGCCTCCGAACGAGCGTTGAGATCCATCGCTGTCGGCAGGAAGGCGTGGCTCTTCGTCGGCAGCGACGACCACGCCCAGGCCATGGCCAACCTCTTCTCGCTCATCGCCTCGTGCAAGCTCCACGGGCTCGACCCCGAGGCGTACCTCCGCGACCTGTTTCGCGTCCTCGTCCACTGGCCCAGGGACCGCTACCTCGAGCTGACCCCCCGGTACTGGGCCCAGACCCGCGCCCGTCTCGATCCCGAAGAGCTCAAGCTGCCCCTCGGGCACCTGACGGTGCCGGAGGCCCCTGCGAAGGAGGCGGCTCCGAGCTGAGCGGGCGGTGCTCGTCACGCCCACCATCTTGGGGCGCACCTCGCGGGCCCTCAAGAACGGGGTCTATGCAGCGGATACGCTTGATCAGCGACAACTACTTCTGCCGCCTGGCGACAACTACTTCTGCCGGCGGATCGGCCGTGCGGACGGCCTGTGCGACGGTGCGGAGCGGAGAGCTCCGGCCGGGTGCCGGGGCTGGTGGAGCCCCGGATGGTCAGCGACAGGCAGGTCCGCTTGCTGAGGAAGAAGCGGATGGAAGACAGGACGATGGAGGCGGCCGCGTCGGCTGCCGGGATGAGCGAGAGGACGGCGCGCAAGTGGCAGCGGGGGCCGCTGCCGTCGGCGACGAAGGAGCCGCGTACGTGGCGTACGCGACCGGACCCGTTCGAGAAGGTGTGGTCGACGGAGATCGAGCCGCTGCTGGTAGCGGACAAGGAGGGCAAGCTCGAGAGAGGTGTCATTCCCATCCACGAAGAGGACGAGGACGGCATGCCCGACTTCGAGCGGGCATGTGCCTGGGTGCCCGCGGATGGAGTGTTGGTCGCCGACTCGCTGGAATCGTGGGCACCGAGAAGCGACAAGCAGGCGCTCCAACTGCTGCGTCTGCCCCGGACCCATCCGGCCCGCGTGAAGCTCGTCGTGGCGGCCTCGAACGCTGCCGGTGGCGTCGCCGGTGACGCGGAACTGGAGCGAGCCGGCGACGCCACCGTCTTCGTCGAGCGGACTCAGATTCGCGTGGGCAGTGCCGGTGGAA
>DATNBJ010000320.1:0-10470 GCA_035572055.1 Thermoleophilaceae bacterium
GCCGCCCGGCTGCAGCCGCCGTCCCCCGCGCCCGCCGCGATGGAGGTGGGCGTGGACGACGTCAGCGAGAAGTCGGGCCCGTACAAGCGGGAGATCTTCTTCAAGAAGTGGTGGAACCGCCTGAGCGGGAAGTACTAGGGCCCTCGCAGGCTGCCGATCCCGAGCGAGCCGTCGCCCTCGGGCGCGGCCGCTGACGAGGCCGCCGAACGCTCCGGCGGGTCGTCCAGGAACTCCACGCTCGGCACGAAGAACAGGTTCCCGGTGAGCGCCGTGGAGAAGTCGAGTATCCGGTCGTACGTGCCCTCGGGCTTGCCGATGAACATGTTCGTCAGCATCTCCTCGAGCACGTCCGGCGAGCGTGCGTAGCCGATGAAGTAGGTCCCGAACTCGCGCTTGCCCACCTGACCGTACGGCATGTTGAAGCGCATGATCTGGTGCTCGGTGCCGTCCTCGTCGACGATCGTGTTGAGCGCCAGGTGCGAGTTGGGCGCCTTGTCGTCGTCGTCGAACTCGATGTCGTTCAGCTTCGTGCGCCCGATCGCCGCCTCCTGCTCCTGGACCGGGAGCGCATCCCACGCGCCGAGGTCGTGCACGTACTTCTGGACGACCACGTAGCTGCCGCCGGCGAACCCCGGATCCTCGTCACCCACCACCACGGCGTCGAGAGCCTCCGTGCCCTCCGGGTTCTCGGTGCCGTCCACGAACCCGAGCACGTCGCGCAGGTCGAACGATCGGAAGCCGTGCACCTCGTCCACGACCTCGCCGTGGGGGAGCAGGCTCTCGGTGAGCCGCTGGGCGAGCTCGAAGCAGAGGTCGAAGCGATGGGCGCGGATGTGGAACAGCAGGTCGCCGGGAGTGGCCGGTGCCGTGTGACGAGCGCCGGCGAAGCCCGGGAATGGATGGAGCCCGGCCGGGCGCGGCGAGCCGAACATCCGGTCCCACAGGTCCGAGCCGATGCCGGTGATGCACGTGAGCTCGGCCTCGGGAACACGAAAGCCGACCGACCGCCTCAGGCCCGAGACGCCGGCCAGCGCCTCGCGCAGCGGGCCCTCGCCGCCGGGCGCGACCGTGAGCACGAGGAAGATCGCCGCCTCGGTGATGGGGCTCAGGACGGGCTGTGCGTCCGGTCCGGGCACGGCGCCGATTATCGCTCGTAACGGATTCCGCCCTCCTCCGTCCCTGGCACACCAACCCCGGACCAAGGTGCAAGATGAGCCGGTCATGGAGGTGAGGTCCCTCCGGGGGGCGCCCACGCTGCGCGCCCGCGAGGTCGATTCGGATGCGGTGCTGGTGGCGGCGGCTCGCGAGGAGCCACGGATGTTCCTCGCGCTGTACGACCGCTACTTCGACCGTGTCCTCGGCTACGTACGGCTGCGGATTCGCGACCCCGCGACGTGCGAGGACGTGACGAGCACGGTGTTCACCACCGCGCTCGCGCAGCTCGGGCGCTTTCGCGGCGACGGCAGCTTCGCTGGTTGGTTGTTCCAGATCGCCCGCAACGCGGTGCGTGACGTCCATCGGCGGCCGAGGCTGGAGTCGCTTCCGCCCGAAGCCGCCGGCTCGGAGCCCGGTGTCGAGGAGCGCTTCCTGGACCGCGAACGGGCGGCCGAGCTGCACGCCGTGATCGGCGGCCTCGGAGCGGATCAGCAGCACCTGCTCGCGCTGCGCTACGGAGCTGGTCTCGCGTTCGACGAGATCGGGGCGATCGTGGGCGCCAAGCCCGGGACGGTTCGGGTCCGGATGCACCGGATCCTCGAAGAGCTACGACGGAGGTATCCCCATGACGACTGACCAACTCGAACGCGAGCTCGAGACGCTCGCGAAGGCGCGTGAGGACGACGAGCGCCTGCGCTCGGCTATCCGGGCGCGGCTCGGCGAGCAGGTGCTGGTGCGTCCACGGCCCCGGCGCAGCCTATGGCTCCGCTTCGGCTGGGCGCCGGCCGCGGCCGCGGCGACGGCCGCCGCCATCGTCTCGTTCGGCTGGCCGGGCGGATCCGGCGGACCGTCCGCGGCCGACGCCGCGATCGTCCGTCACGCGCTTGCCGCGATCACCTCGCCGGCGAACGCGATCGTCCACGTGAAGGAGACAGGGGTCCAGGACGGTACGCCCGTGGGGGTCGAGTGGTGGCAGGAGACGAGCCCGCCGTATGCGCTCAGGATGATCAAGGGGTACGCGGGCCGGGCGGTTGAGAGCGCCGTGGCATCCGCGCCCGGTCCCGTGGACGCGATCGCGCCGGTCCGTGAGCAGCTCAGGCGCGGGGACGCCGACGTGGAGGGCACGACGACGATCGACGGAGCGACCCTCTACAAGATCAAGCTGTCCAGCGGCGTGATCGCGTACTTCGACAAGACGGACTACAAGCCGGTGTACCTCGACAACCCGCAGCACGGCGGCAGCACCGTCCGCACCCGCGTGGTGACCTACGAGGAGCTGCCGATGACTCCCGACAACATGAAGCTGCTGACAAGATGAAGCGGTGCTGCTCTACTCGATGAGCGTCTCGGTGGACGGCTTCATCGCCGACCGCGAGGGCTGGTTCGAGTGGACGGCCCCCAGCGAGGAGCTGTTTCGCTTCCACCTCGCGCAGGTGGGCGAGCTCGGCGGCTACCTGCTGGGGCGCAGGCTGTACGAGACGATGCTGGTGTGGGAGACGGATCCGTCGCTGCGCGACGGCGAGGATCGGGCAGCGTTCGCCGACGTCTGGTGCGCTCTCCCGAAGGTCGTCTTCAGCCGCACGCTCGACAGCGTCGAGGGCAACGCCCGGTTGGCCGAGGGGTCGCTTGCCGAGGAGGTCGCTCAGGCGCTCGCCGCGACCGAGAAGGACGTCTCGATCGGCGGCGCCGGCCTGGCCGCACAGGCGATCGAGCTCGGCCTGGTCGACGAGCTGCGCATGTTCCGCCATCCGGTCATCGTCGGCGGCGGCACGCCCTTCCTGCCGCCGGTCAGCGAAGAGGTCCAGCTGGAGCTGATCGAGACCAGGACGTTCGGCTCGGGCGTGATCCACGAGCGCTACGGGCGATGCGGATGAGAGGACTCGAACCTCCACGGGGTTGCCCCCACAGGCACCTGAAGCCTGCGCGTCTGCCAATTCCGCCACATCCGCGGGCAGCAGGCGAGGATAGCCGAAGGCGACTCGCGCCCTAGCTCTTGGCGCCGCGCTTCAGGTACGTCCGGAAGACCCGGTCCCAGTACGGCGCGCTGATGCCGAAGCCGCGCGTGTCGTCCTGGAAGTGGTGGCGCATGTGGAGCTCGCGCAGCAGCTTGCCGACGCGGGTCTTCGGCATGTGGTGGTGCAGGTGGTAGTGGATCTCGTCGTAGATCACGTACCCCGCCAGGAACCCGGCCGAGAAGGCCCACGCGGTTGGCGTGCCCATGATCAGCACGAAGGCGATGACGAACCCGGACGCGAGCGGCACGCTCACCGAGGGCGGCATGACCAGCCGCATCGGATCGTTCGGGTGGTCGTGGTGCACTCCGTGGATGATCCAGTGGAGCCGGGCGCCGAACCCTTCCTCGGGCTCGAAGTGGAAGATGATCCGGTGGATCCAGTACTCGCACAGGGTCCAGAAGGCGTAACCGCCGACCGCCCAGGCGACGATCGCCCAGAGGCTGAGTCCGCCCGTGGCCGCGAGCACGAAGAACACGATCACGGCGGGTACGAACAGCAGGATGGGCACCACGGGGTGGACCCGCGAGAGCTTGTCGAGAATGTCGTTCTCGAACATCCGCGGGGAGTCCTTGAGGACGTCTGTGCGACGCATCTCCGGTGTGCTGCTCTCCATGAGTGGGATGGTAGCCAGACCCGGGGAAGGACACCAGGCTCGCAAGGTGACGTTCCGTAGAGCCCGTCAGACTGCCCGCTCGTGCCCACGGGACCGCTGCTTCTGGCCCTCTGCGCGGCGTTTGTCCATGCCGGTTGGAACCTCCTGCTGTCACGCGCGCGCGACTCCGAACAGGCCACAGCCACCGCCGCCGCCGTGGGCGCGCTCGCGTTCGCGCCGGTCGCGGCGCTGACCTGGGACGTCAGCTCCAAGGCCATCCCGTATGCCGCCATCTCGGGAGCGCTCGAGCTCGTCTACCTGATGATGCTCGCGCGCGCCTACCAGGAGGGCGAGCTCAGCCTCGTCTATCCGGTGGCCAGGGGATCGGCGCCCGTGCTGGTGCTGCTGTTCACGGTCATCGTCCTCGGCGCCACGCCCGAGGCGGCCGCCATCGTGGGGATCGCGCTCGTGGCCACCGGCGTGGTCCTCGTCCGCGGCGGGGGCGCGCCCGACCCGCGCCACTTCCGCCTGGCGCTCGCCATCGCGGTGGCGATCGCCTCCTACACGCTCATCGACAAGCAGGGCCTGAAGCACGCCGACCCGCTGCCGTACCTGGAGCTCGCGGTGGCGCCGCCCGCGCTCGTCTATTTCCTGATCATCCGGCGGCGCAAGGGGACGGCCCCGGTCAGGACGGACACGCTGCTGGCCGGACTCGGCATCTTCGGCGGCTACTCCCTGGCGCTCGCGGCGATCAAGCTCGCCTCCACCGAGGACGTCCCCTCGGTCCAGGCGGTGCGCGAGTCGAGCGTGGTGATCGCGGTGATCCTCGCCCGCCTGATCCTGAGGGAGCAGGTGACCAGGGCCCGCCTCGCCGGGGCCGCCGCGGTCGTCGCCGGCGTGGCCGCCATCGCGCTCGCCTGAACTGCGACGGCCGCGAAGGGCGATCCCTACGATTCGCCGCTCAAATTGGGTTGCGCGCCGGCAGGGGGCCGCGCGCATCAATCGGGGAGGCGCAGCGTGCAGCTGAAGACCGGGCTGAAGGCCCTGCCAGTACTTGCGATCCTGGGGCTGGCGGCGGCCGCCCTGTTCACGTTCCTGCCGGGCGCGGCTCACCGCCGCTCGCCGGGCCGGCTCGTCCACGCGTGTCCCAGGGGCACCGTGCGCGCGCTCGACGCTGGTGAGGCGGGCGACGCCGACCGCGACGCCGACAAGGGCCAGGAGGCCGGCCTCGTCACCTCCGGCGACCTGAAGTGCGAGTCGCAGTTCAAGCCCGAGTCCTTCGGCGATCTCTCCCAGGGCGCCGGCCTGATGGCCAGCCGGCAGACCGCCCCGTTCACCTCCGTCCAGCCCGGCGCCTTCGACGCCGCCGTGGGCCAGAGGAACTCGATGACCTCGACGGGCGGGAGCTGGTCCCCGTACGGCACCGGCTCGGAGACGATGGACGACACCGACTTCGACCAGTCGAACGGCAGCACCGCGGAGGGCCTCGGGACCGCCTCCGGCCGCATCAGCGACTACGCCTACGACCCCGTTCACAAGGTCCTGTACGCCGCGGCCTCGAACGGCGGCATCTGGAAGACCACGAACATGGGGCAGAGCTGGCAGTCGGCCGGCGACGGGCTGGCCACTCAGGTCGTGTCCTCCGTGGCCTGGTCACCCGCCAAGGGCGGCACGCTGCTCGTGCTCACGGGCGACGACGCGTTCGGCTTCGATTCGCTCGGCGGCCTGGGCCTCTACCGCTCGACGAACGGCGGCGCGAGCTGGCAGCGGGCCGGCGGCACGCCGAGCGGCGTGAACGGCTTCAAGGTCGCGGTGGACCCCAGCAACCCGAGCACCTCCTACGCCGCGACGGGCGCGGGCCTCTACCGCTCGACCGACGACGGCCAGACCTACAAGAACGTGAACCTCCCGACCGGCGACGGCGTGGCGAGCGGCCAGCCCAACTGCACGGGCGACTCGAGCGTCGCCAAGGGCTGCTTCTTCGCCAACCAGGTCACCGACGTGGTGGTCCAGGGCGCGCCGAAGAAGGGCATCGCCGGCAAGCCCGGCGCCGTGCTGGCCGCGGTCGGCTGGCGAGCGGGCCAGAAGGAGGACGCCGACGGCACGATCCAGTCGCCGAACAACGGCCTCTACCAGTCGGATACGGGCGCGCCGGGCAGCTTCAAGAAGGTGGCGCCGGACGTCGGCGGCTCGGATCACGGCTTCGCCACCCAGAAGGAGACCGGCCGCATCGCCCTCGGCGTCGCGGACGGCCCGAGCCAGGACCACAAGATCGTCTACGCGCTGGTGGAGGACGCGGAGAAGTTCAACGGCGGCGTGACCGGCATCGACGCGGAGGGCCCGACCGGTGTGCCCTATCCGACCGTGTTCAAGGGCGTGTACATGTCGAAGGACTTCGGCAAGACCTGGACCGAGATGGAGGACTCCGTCGCGCTGTCGGCGGACGTCACGAGTGGCTCGGCTCTGGTGGGCGGGGTGTGCGCATCGCAGAGCTACTGCCCCGGCGTGCAGGCCTGGTACAACGAGTGGGTCAAGCCGGACCCGACCACGCAGGACGCCACCGGCGTGCCCAGCCGGATCGCCTTCGGCCTCGAGGAGATCTGGGAGGGCCCGGGCGCGGCGCCGGTCGTGCCGGGCACGAGCAAGTTCCATGTGATCGGCCGCTACTTCGGCGGCACGAGCTGCGCGTTCCTCAACACCGGCCTGCCGGTGTGCCCGACCAACAACCCGCCGCAGGCGAGCACCACCACGCACCCCGACCAGCACGGGTCGATCTTCATCCCGGACGGCAAGGGCGGCGTGACCCTGGTCGTGGGCAACGACGGCGGCGCGTTCCTGCAGCATGCGAACGCGGGGCAGGACTTCGACAACACGCGCTGGGGCCGCGGCATCAACACGAACCTGCACACGCTCCAGCCCTACGACGCGGAGATGGCCAAGGACGGCACGGTCTACGCCGGGTTGCAGGACAACGGCGCGCTGAAGATCCAGCCAGACCAGAAGCAGTTCGAGGTGTACGGCGGCGACGGCTTCTTCACCGCGGTCGACCCGGACAACTCGAACACCGCATATGAGGAGTACACGGCGGGCGCGATCTCGGTGACCAAGGACGGCGGCAAGAACTGGCAGAGCATGGATCCGCAGCTCACCTCGCCGCAGTTCTCGAACCCGTTCAAGATGGACCCGACCGACGCGAACCACCTGCTCACCGGCGGTCGCGACATCGAGGAGACCACGGAGGGGCCGAACACCGTCACGTGCGTCGACCCCACGTGTGCGCTCATCCAGACGCACTGGCAGAAGGTCTACGACCTCGGCACCCAGAAGCATCCGGGCGACGCGAGCGCGTCATCGGCCGGCGACGATCCGGACAACCAGACCTCGGCGGTCGACACCAACGGCGACAACGCCTACATCGGCTATTGCGGCTTCTGCGACGTGATCACGCAGGGCGTGCCGTTCGCGAACGGGATCGCGACCAACGTGGCCGGCAGCACGCCGCCGAAGAAGGGCACGGCCGCGGGCTGGCACATCGCGGCGGCGAAGGGGCTGCCGGTGCGCTACATCAGCGGCGTCCTGATGGACCCGTCCAACCCGAAGACGGTGTACGTGACGCTGGCCGGGTACGGGCGCCACTGGGCGCCGCCCGGCGCCATCAAGGACGACGTGAGCAAGGTGGGGGTGGGCCACGTGTTCAAGTCCACGGACGCGGGCCAGACCTTCACGGACATCTCGGGCAACCTGCCCGACCTGCCGGCGAACACGATCGTGTTGCGCGGCAACCAGCTGGTCGTGGGGACCGACATAGGAACGTTCGTCTCGAGCAACACGAGCGGCGGCTCGTGGAGCGTTCTCGGGAAGGGCCTTCCGTCGGTGCCCGTGTCGCACCTGACGCTCAAGCCGGGCGACGCGAACACGCTGGTGGCGGCGACATACGGCCGCGGGGTGTACCTCTACCGCTTCAAGTAGGGGGTTCGAAGTCCTCGGGAAGCGCCGGGCCGGGGTGGCCGTTCCGAGTGGCCACCCTGCGCCCGGCTCGTGCCCTGACCCGTTGGACGAGCAGCGGCTGGGACACGGCGAGCAGCAGCGCGGCGCCGCCGATCAAAGCGAGGCCGGCGACCAGGTCGGCGGCCAGCGTCACCACGATTCCCGCCGCCAGAAGAAGAAGGCCCAGCGCGCGAAGCCGCACGGCATTGGCAAGCAGGAGGCGAGTCATGCCTCGAGGTTAGAAGCGGGCCCTGGCCACCGAGGCGCCGGCGCCCAGGGCCCGTGGCTCGGCGACTACGGGACGATGACCACGGTCACACCTCCCTTCGCTTAGCCGCGTAGATGAGCTTTGTGTGGAGCGACTCGTCCGGGTCGTCGCTGACGCGCACGCCGGGCGACTGCCCCTTGAGCGCCACGCAGTCGAGGCCGCAGCGCGACAACGCCCGAATCACCTCCGACGGCGGGTGGTGCCGCTGCACGTGCCTGCTGCTCGCGCGGCGCCACAGCTCCGCGCGCTCGCAGGCGAACGCCTCGATCGTCGCCGAGCACACGGACCCCGGCTCGCACCCCGGGTCGCCCTCGCCGCGCCAGCAGAAGAACGCCCCGTCGTCCTCCTGCGCGAACACCGTGCTGAACACGGACCGGTACGTGTGCAGCGTGTTCGTGTCGAACACCAGGACGCCGCCCGCTGCCAGCAGCGACCCCATGCTCGAGAACGCCTGCTGGAGGTCCCCGTCGTCCAGCAGGTAGTTCACGGCGTCGTCGAGGCAGGTGATCAGGTCGAACTCCCCGAGCGGCGGGAGCGCGCGCATGTCGGCGACCAGCACGCGCGCGCGGCCCTCCGCCTTGCGTCGCGCCTCCTCCGCCATCGCGGGCGAGATGTCGCAGGCCGTCACCTCGTAGCCGTGGTCGAGCATGGGCAGGAAGCTCTTGCCGCTGCCGCACCCGACGTCCAAGAGGCGATGGCCCGAGAGTCCCTGCTCACGCGCCAATCGCTCCACTGCGCCGAGCCAGCGCTCGTGGTCGTACGCCGCCGTAAAACGGTCATATAGCGGGGCAAACGGCTCGTATGCGTGGAGCGTCGCCTGTCCGCTTGGGTCTTGAGGTCCAGCGATTGAGATTGTCATCGCTCGATAAAGACCCGTCGACTACATAAGATCGTTTCACTAATGCTCAATGACCCACCCACGCGCGCGTGGCGGGTCGCCCGAGGCCATTCCGGACCCAACCTGGGACTGGCCGAAAGCCCGAGCTCGATGCCTGCGCCTGGCTCAGCGGCTTCTCCGACATCCGGAGGACGCGGAAGAGGCTGTGCAGGAAGCGATGATCCGGGCGTGGCGTGCCCGCGACGAGTGTCGCGCCCCCGCCGCACGGACGGCCTGGCTGCTCCAGATCACACGTCGCGAGGCGTTCCGGGTCGCGGAACGCCGCGGACGCGTACGCGATCGCGAGCAGCCGGATTCTCAGAGTGGAGAACTAGTCTCGGGGAGGCAGTGCGATCTGGATGGAGTGGAAAGCAGGGTCTCTTTCGACCAAGCGCTTCGGCTCCTGCAGCCTCACGATCGCGACCTCGTGCGTTTGCGCTACGCCGAGGATCTGACGCAAGAACAGGTCGCCGCGAGACTCGATCTGCCCGCAGGGACGGTTAAGGTGCGGCTCCATCGCGCTAGGGAACGGCTAAGGAAGGCACTGGAGGAAAACGCTTGAGGACGCTTCACGACATCAATGACCCACGGCTGGTCAAGGCGCTCGCACACCCACTCCGCATTCGGATCCTCGCGATCCTGGAGGACCGGGTCGCCAGCCCGTCGGAGATCGCCGAGCAGCTCGACGCGCCGCTCGGCAACGTCAGCTACCACGTCAGGCAGCTCGCCGAGCTCGGCCTGATCAGTCTGGTGCGCGAGACCCCGGTGCGGGGCACGCTCGAGCACCACTACAAGGCGGAGATCCGGCCGCGCATCACCGACAAGGCCTGGAGCACGGCTCCCGACATCGTCAAGCACGCCACGGTCAGCGCCACGCTCTCGCAGATCGGCACGGGCGTGAACCGCGCCGCCGCCGAGGGGGGCTTCAGCAAGGACGACGCTCATCTCAGTCGCATCCCGCTGGTGCTGGACGCCGAGGGCTGGAAGGAGATCGCCGGCGAGCTCAACTCGATGCTCGACCGCGTGGAGAAGATCCAGCGCGCGAGCAGCAAGCGGCTTCTGAAGCAGGACCACGAGGGCGAGCTGCGCGGCGAGCTCGTGATGATGCTGTTCGAGGCCCTCGAGGCCGAGGTGCCTCAGAAGGGCCGCAAGCAGCAGCGCCGCTCGAGCGGCAGGTCCAAGGCGCGCGCGTAGCGCCCGGTTGCGACACATCCGCCGCTCGGCATATAGTGAGCCGATCCTGAGCATCTGCCCCGAACCGGGGCCGGTCACATGGGACATCGCCCACATGCCGCGATTCGTCTGCCCGACGTGCGGGGCGACGCTCTACAGCGCCGCACCGCTCACCACCTGCTCCTGGTGCGGCACGCCCGTGCCCGGACCGCCGCCCGAGCCTGAGGAGGACGGCGACCCTCGAGAGGACGAGGAGAGCTGACGTCCTAGTATCCGGCGCGTGGACCAGCGCTATCTCGGCAGGACGGGCGTAAGCGTCAGCCCGCTGTGCCTCGGGGCCATGATGTTCGGCGCCTGGGGCAACCCCGACCACGACGAGTCGATCCGCATCATCCACCGCGCG
>DATNBJ010000321.1:0-8628 GCA_035572055.1 Thermoleophilaceae bacterium
GGTGGCGAGGTGCATGCAGAAGAGCGGTTCGCTGACCTTGTCGTTCCGAGCCACGTCACGGTCGGCTGGTGGTTTGGGACGCCGCGCTACGCGCCTTTCTTCCGAGCGGAGATCACCGACGTGGCAGCGAGCGCTCCACGCGCTTCTTGAGCTCGCCGCAGCGCAGGTAGAGTCGCTCGGGAGCTGCGACAGACCGATCCGCACACAGCCACCTCCGAGGCCCTTGTCACCCAGGCGGCCCCGGCTGGCCTGACGGAGCGGGAGGCCGCCGCCCGGCTCGAGGCGGCCGGCCGCCCTGAAAGCTCGTCGAGCAGCCGCTCCTACGCGAGCATCGTCCGCGCCAACGTCTTCACGCTGTTCAACCTCATCCTGGCGGTGTTCGGCGCGCTGACGCTGACGTTCGGCGACTGGCGGGATGCGCTCTTCCTCGGCATCTTGGTTGCCAACAGCAGCATCGGCATCGCGCAGGAGGTGCGCGCCAAGCGGTCGCTCGACCGGTTGGCGCTGCTGGTCGCGCCGCAGGCGACCGTGGTTCGCGACAGCACCCCGCGCCCTATCGACGCGGGCGAGGTGGTCGAGGGGGACGTCGTGAACGTGCAGGCGGGCGATCAGGTGGTGGGCGACGGCAGCGTGCTCCGGGCTCGCCGGCTACACCTCGACGAGTCGATCATCAGCGGCGAGTCGGCTGCGGTCGAGAAGTCGGAGGGCGACGAAGTCCGTTCGGGTTCGTTCGTCAGCGAGGGGAGCGGCACCTATCGGGTCACGGCGGTAGGTGAGAAGAGCTACGCCGGCAGGCTCACCGGTGAAGCGCGTACGTTCCGTCATCCGCGGTCGCCGCTCGAGCGCGCGGTCAACCGCCTGCTGCTCGCACTTGTGGGCGCGGTCGTGGTGCTGGGTGGCCTGCTCGGCTACTCGCTCGCACATCGCGACGCCGGCGCGCGGGAGGCCGTGTCCACCTCGACCGCCGGCGTCGTGAGCCTGATCCCCGAGGGTCTCGTGCTGCTCGTGAGCGTGACGTATGCCGTCGCGGCGGTGCGCATGGCGCGCCGCGGGGTCCTCGCACAGCAGCTCAACGCGATCGAGTCTCTGGCGTCCGCCGACGTCATCTGCCTCGACAAGACAGGCACGCTCACTGAGGCGGCGCTCCGCACCACGGCCGCCATCCCCGCCTCCGGCGTCGACGATCTGGAGCGCGAGCTGGGCCGCTACGGGGCGAGCTCGTCGCTGCGCAACGGCACGCTGGAGGCGATCGCCGACGGCCACCCAGGGGGGCGCGAGCCGGTCCTGGCGGAGGTGCCGTTCGACTCGCGGCGCAAGTGGAGCGCCGTGCAGTTCGCCGATGTGACGCTGGTGCTCGGGGCTCCCGAGCACTTCGAGCTCGGCGCGTTGGCGGAGGCGGCCGAGAAGCAGCGCAGAGAGGGCCGCCGTGTGGTGGCGCTGGGCCGCTCGGACGCGGCGCTGCCGGCCGACGGCGACGAGCCGAGCCTCCCTGACGACGTGAGGGTGCTCGGCTTGGTGGTGCTCGCCGAGCGGCTTCGGCCTCGTATCCGCGACACGGTCGCCTTCTTCCAGTCTCAGGACATCGAGCTCAAGGTGCTCTCGGGGGACAACCCCGAGACGGTTGCGGCGATTGCCGCCGACGTAGGTATCCACGTGCGCGCGCACACCGACGGACGCGACCTGCCCTCCGACCCGGAGGCGCTGCGCAAGGTGGCGCTCGAAACCGACGTGATCGGACGCATCTCACCGGACGGCAAGCGCAGCGTGGTGGAGGCGCTGCGGAATGCCGGCTGTTATGTGGCGATGGTGGGCGACGGGGTGAACGACGTGCCCGCGCTGAAAGCGTCGCGGCTCGCAATCGCCCAGGGAAGCGGCACGCAGATGGCCAAGAGCGTGGCCGATCTCGTGCTCCTGCATGGCGACTTCGGGGCGGTGCCGGAGCTCGTCGCGCAGGGTCGCCAGGCGCTGCGCAACCTTCAGCGCGTGGCCCGGCTGTACGTCGCCAAATCGGCGTTCGCCGGCTTCCTGATCCTGATGATCGGGATCACGTCCACCGCCTATCCCCTCCTGCCCCGCCACTTCACCATCGCCGCCGCGTTGACGATTGGCATCCCTACCTTCTTCCTCGCGCTCGCGCCGAGCTCCGGGCCCTGGAGGCCGGAGGGCTTCGCCCGCCGGGTGGCCCGCTTCGCGGTGCCCGCCGGGGTGCTCACCGGCGTTGGCGTGGTGGCGAGCTACCTGTTCGCCGTCCACGACCTCGACCTCCCCGTGCGCGAGGCGCGCACGGTCGCGACCAGCGTGCTGGTGCTCGTTGGCCTCTATCTCGTCGTCGCTCTCGAGCGGGGCGGGCAGCGGCTGAGGCGTAACCTGGTCAGCCTCATGTGTGTCGCCCTGGCGGGCGTCTACGCGCTGGCGCTCGCGCTGCCCGCCACCCGCCACTTCTTCGAGCTGGCCACGCCCACCCCGGCGATCGTGCTCACTGCGCTGTCCGGAGCGGCCCTGTCGATGGGCTGCCTGTACCTCGCGCACCCAGGCGATCCCTAGCGAAGTCCGCGCGATCGCTCCGCGAGGGCGAAGCCCTCGCGGATTTGAATGCGAGCACGCCCGCCTGCCAAGGACGCAGGTGGGCGACGCGTGCTTTGCCCGCGAGCCCACCGAGGACGCAGGCAGGCGCTGCGGCGCAGCCTGCATCAAATGGCGAGGGCCAGAATCGAACTGGCGACACCACGATTTTCAGTCGTGTGCTCTACCAACTGAGCTACCTCGCCGAAGCTGTGTGATGGTAGCGGGAGCCGCTCGCTAGTCTGCGGCGAATGAGCGAGCTCATCCATACCTGCTACCGGATCGGCGACATCGATCGCTCGGTCGACTTCTACAAGGCGCTCGGGTTCGAGGAGGTGGGCCGCATGCCCATCCGCGACGAGGCCATCAACGTCTTCATGGGCCTGCCGAACGACGGCGCGCGCCTGGAGCTGACGTACAACCACGGCGTCGACTCGTACGAGCTGGGCACCGGCTACAACCACATCGCGGTCACGACCACGGACCTCGATGAGAAGCTGGAGAACCTCAAGGGACAGGGCATCGAGCCCGAGAAGCCGCCGTACACGGTGAGCGAGAACGGGCCGCGGATCTGCTTCGTGCGGGACCCGGACGGGTACCGTGTAGAGCTGATCGAACGCTCCTGAATGCGCAGGGTCCTTGCAACATCACTGGCCGCACTGGCGGCCGGCGCGGTCGCCGTCAGCGGCTGCGGCGGCGGCTCGAGCGGTAGCGGCGGCAAGGACCCGCTCGACAACGCCCTCGGCTACCTGCCGAAGAGCGCGCCGCTCGTCATCGCGATCGACACCGACCTGAACGGCGCCCAGTGGAAGTCGCTCGGCACGATCGCGAACAAGTTCTCGTTCGGCGGCCAGGTGGCCCAGCAGCTCAAGCAGTCGATCAACAAGCAGGGCCTCGACTTCGACACGCAGATCAAGCCCCTGCTCGGCAACGAGGTCGTGCTCGGCGCCGCGGACCCGCAGAGCATCCTGGGCGATCACAGCAGCTTCGTCGTCGCCCTCCAGGTCAAGGACAAGGGCAAGCTCGAGGGGCTCCTCAAGAACAGCAAGGACCTGCACGCGGACGGCTCCTCGCACGGCGCCACGCTCTACAAGCAGGACGACGGGGGCGAGACCGCCCAGCAGAACGACGTCCTGCTCGCGGCCGACACCAAGGCCCAGCTCGAGCAGGCTCTCGAGCAGCGCGACAAGAGCGACCGGCTGACGGAGGACCAGTTCAACAGCGCCCTCAGCGACCTGCCGAAGGACGCGCTCCTGCGCGTCTACACGGACCTCCAGGCGCTGATTGGCGGCAGCCCGAGCGCCTCGCAGGCCCGCCAGGTGAAGTGGGTGGCGGCGCTCCGCACGCTCGGCGTGACCGGCTCGGCCACCGACAACGCCATCTCGTTCGACGTGAACGTGAAGACCGACCCGCTGAACCTCACCGACGCGGACATCCCGATCGCCACGGGCGACCAGTCGCCGGGCGTCCTCGGCAACCGCGGCGAGCTGGTGTTCGGCCTGCGCGGCGTCAGCCAGGTAGTGCAGTTCGCGCAGGGCGTCGCCCAGACGATCAGCCCCGGCAGCTTCGGCGACTTCGCCCGCGCCAAGGCCACGATCGGCCAGCAGCTCGGCATCGACGTCGACAAGGACGTGATCCAGCAGTTCTCGGGTGACACATCGGTGGCGATCGGCCTCGATGGCAACTTCGCCGCTCGCGCGGAGCTGCAGGATCCGACCGCGTTCACGAAGACGCTCGCGAAGCTCGCCCAGGTGGCGCCCGAGTTCGCGAACGGCGTCGGCTTCCAGGGCGCCAAGCTCACGAAGTCGCGCGGCCTCTACAAGCTCACCGGCAAGGGCAAGTCGAAGGACGTCTACTTCGGCGTGGTGAACAACGTGTTCGTGATCGCCACGCAGCCCGCCCGGATCGCCCAGCTCGCGTCGCAGACGCCGAAGCCGGTCGATGGCGCCAAGGGCGCGTTCGCGACGAGCAGCGACGCCGGCGCGATCGTCGCGGCGGTGATCTCACAGATCGGCGGCGGCAGCCTCGGCGCCACTCTGGGCGGCGGGCTGGCCAGCGCGCCGCTGGGCAACCTCGACGGCTGGGCCGGCGCGAGCACCTCGGGCATCAAGGCCCACCTGCAGCTCCAGATCAAGTAGCACCGGCTAAGAAGCCTGCATCCGCGTCATCAGCTCGAGCGCGCCGTTCTTGTTCAGCGGCTCGTTCAGGTTGCCGCACTTGGGCGACTGCACGCACGACGGGCAGCCCGCGCGGCAGGGGCACTCGGCGATCAGCCTGCGCGCGTCGGCGACCAGCGTCTCGAACAGCGTGAATCCGATGCGGGTGATCCCGACGCCGCCGGGGTGGCCGTCGTAGATGAAGATCGTCGGCCGGCCGGTCTGTGGGTGGAAGGCGGTGGAGAGCCCGCCGATGTCCCAGCGGTCGCACATCGCGATCAGCGGCAGCACCGCGATCTGCCCGTGCTCGGCAGCGTGGATCGACCCCTGGAGCACGTCGAGCGGGAACTCCTCGCGCAGGAGCGGCTCGGGCAGCTCGTACCACAGTGCCTGGGTCACGAAGTGCTGCTCGGGGAGGTCGACGGGCAGCAGGTCGAGGATCTCGTGGTCCGACACCCGCTTCTTCTGGAACGCGACCACCTCCTCGGTGACCGAGACGATCCCGAACGACAGCTCCACGCCGAGCACCGAGCGCTGGTCGCGCACCTGCTCGATGTAGGTGTCGGTCTCCTTCTTCGGCTGCGTGTACCAGTCGCCGTCGAACGAGCGCACGATGGCCCGGCGGTTGGTCAGGTCGAGCTCCTCGACCTCGTACGCCTGGCCGAGGTGCAGGTAGACCGCGCCCGGGTGGATCGTGGAGAACGCTCGAGCCGACTCCACCGTGCCGATGATCTCGCCGCCGCCGGCGTCGACCACCGCGTAGGAGTCGAGCCCGGCCGAGCGGAGCGACACGCGGCCGGCGGGGAAGCCCTCGCCGCGCGGCAGGAAGCGGCCGTTACGCTCGCGCAGCTCGCCCCGCTGGACCAGCGTCTCCGCGTACCCCTGCCAGCGCGGGCCGAGCGTCTCTCGATCGTCCGATGACAGCGGCATCTCGTAGGCCGCGGCCACGAGGTGCTGCAGGTGGATCACCTCGTTCTCGGCGTCGAGGATCGCGGACTCCACCGGGCGGTCGAGGAACTCCTCGGGGTGGCGGCAGAAGAACTGGTCGAGGGCGTCGTCGCCCGCCACGTACAGCGCGAGCCCGGGGTTGCGCCGCCCGGCGCGACCCCACATCTGACGCAGGCTGGCCACCGTGCCGGGGAACGTCACGCAGATGGCGGCGTCGAGGTCGCCCACGTCGATGCCGAGCTCGAGAGCGTCCGTCGCGACCACCGCCAGCAGGTCGCCCTCAGCCAGCCGCCGCTCGATCTCGCGGCGCTGGAACGGCGTGTAGCCCGCGCGGTAGGGCGCGATCCGCTCGGCGAGGTCGGCGCGCCTCGCGTCCTCGAGCCGCAGCCGCGCGAACTTCTGGATCAGCTCCACGCCGCGGCGCGACTTCAGGAAGCAGATCGTCCGCACCTCTCGCTCCATCAGCTCCACGAGCAGCGCGGCCGCCTCGGACAGGGCCGACGCGCGGATGCCCTTGTCCTCGTCCACGAGCGGCGGGTTCCACATCGCGATCTCGCGCGTGGCACGCGGCGCCCCGTCGCGGTCCACCAGCGTGAAGTCGAGGCCGGTCAGCTCCTCCGCCAGCTCCAGCGGGTTGGCGATCGTCGCGCTCGTCAGCATGAAGCGCGGCTCGGTGCCATAGGCGTTGGCGAGCCGCCGCAGCCGCCGCAGCACGTTGGCCACGTGGGAGCCGAACACGCCGCGGTAGACGTGCGCCTCGTCCACCACCACCCAGGCCAGGTTCGCCAGCACGTCGCCCCAGTTGCGGTGGTGGGGGAGGACCCCGATGTGGAGCATGTCCGGGTTCGTGAGGATCAGGTTCGAGCGCCCGCGGATGGCGCGGCGCTCTTCGCGCGGCGTGTCGCCGTCGTAGATCGCGTGACGCAGGAAGCGCGCCCGCAGCTCGGACAGCTTGCGCGCCTGGTCCTGCGCCAGCGCCTTGGTCGGATAGAGGTACAGGGCGCGGGCGCGCGGGTCGTGCGCGAGGGTGTCGAGCACCGGCAGGTTGAAAGCGAGCGACTTCCCGGAGGCCGTTCCGGTGGTCACAACCGTGTGCCCGGAGCGCGCGGCCGCCAGAGCGGCGGCCTGGTGCGAGTAGAGCTCTTCGACCCCGCTCGTACGCAGCGCCTCGAGCAGGGCGGGGTGGAGATCGGAGGGCAGGGAAGCGACCTCGGCCGCCTGTGCCGAGACGTTGCTGGTCGTGACGAGCTGCTCTCCCCGAGCGGCCTCGAGGAGATCCGACCAGGGCATGCGCTCACTGACGATCGCCATCGTCCCAGCGTAGTGTCCCCACACCCCACACCCCACACCCCGCACCCATGCTTCGCTGCGTCTACACCGATCTCGATGGCACCCTGCTCGGCAGGGGCGCTTCGCTCTTCCGCGACGCCGACGGCCTCTTCACCCTGCTGCCGGCCCGGGCGCTCGAGGCGTGCTTCCGCGCGAACGTGGAGGTGGTCCTGAAATCGGGCAGGCGCAAGGCGCAGGTGATGGAGGACGCTCGCCTGATCGGCCAGACCGCCTACATCTTCGAGATGGGCTGCGGCCTCGTGATCGACGGCGAGGAGACGATGCTCACCGGCGATCTCAAGCCCACGAACGGCAGAACCGTGCACGACCTGATCGAGGAGTCCGGGGCGCCCAAGCTGCTGCTCGACACCTACCCCGGCCGGCTCGAGTACCACGACCCCTGGCACCTGAACCGCGAGATCTCCCACCTGATGCGCGGTCTCGTGGACGCCTTCGAGGCGGACGAGCTGCTCGAGGAGCATGGCCTCGGCAACCTGCGCCTCGTGGACAACGGCGCGATCGCCCCGAAGGGCAGCCTGCCCGACCTGGAGGGCCCGCCGCACGTGTACCACCTGATCCCGCGCCAGGCGTCGAAGGCCGACGCCGTGGCGCGCCACATGCGCGCCCGCGGCTACTCGCCCGACGAGTGCATCGCCGTGGGCGACTCGCGCGAGGACCTCGGCGTGGCGGCCGTGGTCGGCCGCTTCTTCCTCGTGGCCAACGCGGTGGAGAAGGACCCGGATGTGCTGCGCGGCGCCCCCGCCAACGTCGAGGTCGCCGAGGGCCGCAACGGCGAGGGCTTCTACGAGGCGGTGGTGAAGGTGCTCGCCGAGCGCTGACGGGCGTCCTTGCGCTCGCGCAGCGCGGCGTCGGCGCGGGCCAGGAGCTCCTCCCTGCCCATGCCCTCGTGCAGCGTGGCCGGCCCGGTGGTGATGCTCAGCGGCTTGCCGTCCGGGCGCGAGCAGCTCGAGGCCACCGCCTCCTCCAGCCGGGCGCCCACCTCGCGAACGACGTGCTCGTCGCCGCTGACCAGCACCGCGAACTCGTCGCCACCCCATCGGAAGCAGCTCTCCGCCAGCCGCACCTCGGAGCGCAGCGCCGCGCCCACCTGGCGCAGGCAGTTGTCGCCCGCCAGGTGTCCGTAGCCGTCGTTGATCTGCTTGAAGCGGTCCAGGTCGCAGAGCAGCAGGCTCAGCTCGCCGCCCTCGCGCGAGATGCGCGCCGCCTCGTGCGCGAACGCCTCCTCGAACGCGCGGCGATTGCCCAGTCCGGTGAGCGCGTCGACCCGCGCCAGCTCGGTGGCCCGCGTGTGCTCGCTCTGAAGATCGGCGCGTCCCTGGCGCAGGCGCCATATCAGGCCGAGGATGAGCAGCGAGGCGCCGGACCAGAGGACCTGCTCGATCACCAGGTCGCCGAGCTCGGCGCCGCTGGCGCCTCCGATCTCGGGGACCACCGCCGCGATGCACATCACGGCCGCGAAGGGGAAGAAGCGGCGCGGCGGGTGCACGGCGGCCGCGGCGCAGATCATGAACGGGTAGAGCTCGTGGTAGGGAGCCGGCACGCCGCCGGCGAGCCACTGCTCGACCGCCACGTTGACGATCCCGAGGTAGGCGGTGAGGAGCAGCGTGTTGAA
>DATNBJ010000322.1:0-4560 GCA_035572055.1 Thermoleophilaceae bacterium
ACGAACAACCGTCGAGATCACCATGCCCCAGATGGGCGAGTCGGTGACCGAGGGCACGATCCTCGAGTGGCGCAAGCAGGTAGGGGATCCAGTCGAGCAGGACGAGGCGCTTCTAGACGTCTCGACCGACAAGGTCGACGCGGAGGTGCCCTCGCCAGCCGCCGGCACCCTGACGAAGATCCTCGTCCAACCGGACGAGACCGTTCCCGTTGGCGCGGTGCTCGGGGAGATCGAGATCGGGGGCAACGGAGCGGCGCCGAGCGCCCCGGCCGAGGCGCCGCCCGCGGAGGCCGAGGCAACCGGCGAGCTCGTCGACGTGGAGTTCCCGCAGATGGGCGACTCCGTCACCGAGGGCACGGTCCTGGCGTGGCTCAAGCAGGTTGGCGACCACGTGGCGCTCGAGGAGGAGCTGGTCGAGATCTCCACCGACAAGGTGGACGCCGAGATGCCCTCCCCCGTGGAGGGCACGCTGGCCGAGATCCTGGTTCAGGCGGATGAGACCGTGCCCACGGGCACCGTGCTGGCCCGGATCGCCAAGGGAGCCGGATCGCCCGCCGCCGCGAAGCCGGCGGAGCCGGAGGCGCCCAGGGCCGCGCCCTCGACCGGCAACGGCGACGGCAATGCCACACCCGTGGCCGCGCGGATGGCCAGCGCCAACGGCATCGACATCTCGGGCCTGAAGGGCACAGGCCCTCGCGGGCGAGTCACCAAGGACGACGTCGAGGCCGCGCTCCAGGGCAATGGCGCCACGGCGCCCGCCGGTGCGGCCGAGACCAAGCCCATCCGCGGCCCGGCGGCCACGCTCGTCCGCTTCATGAACGAGAGCCGCTCGATCCCAACCGCCACCAGCTTCCGCACGCTCGAGGTCGACACGCTCGACGCCCGCCGCAAGGCGCTGAAGGCCGCCGGCAAGAGGCTGTCGTTCACCCACCTGATCGCCTGGGCGATCGTCGAGGCCGCGCGCGACATGCCCGTGATGTCTCACGCGTACGCGGAGGACAACGGAACGCCGCAGCGCGTGACCCCGGACGGGGTGAGCCTGGGGCTGGCGGTCGACGTGGAGCGCAAGGACGGGACCCGCTCGCTGGTGGTGCCCGTGATCAAGCAGGCGGACCGGCTCGACTCCGCCGGCTTCGCGGCGAGGTACGACGAGCTCGTCGTGGGCGCGCGGGACAACGCGCTGCCGCCCGAGGCCTACCAGGGAGCGAACATCACGCTCACGAACCCGGGCGGCATCGGGACCGTCGCGTCGGTGCCGCGGCTGATGCCCGGCCAGGGAACGATCGTCGCCACCGGGGCGATCGGCTATCCGCCCGGCCTGACGAAGGCCGACCCCGCGAAGCTCAAGGAGCTCGGCGTCGCGAAGGTCATGACGATGACGAGCACCTACGACCACCGCGTGATCCAGGGCGCGGAGTCGGGCGCCTTCCTGCGCCGGATCGACCAGCTGCTCCAGGGTGAGGACGGCTTCTACGACACGATCTTCAGCTCGGTCGGAGTTGCGGCGGACGGCGCCGGCCCGGTCACCGCCGACGAGCCCGCGCCGTCGACGGTCACCCCGGCGGTGAGCGGCCCGCCCGACGAGGCGCTGCTGCAGGCGGTTCAAGCCGCCACGTCGCTGGTGAAGGCCCACCGCATGCACGGCCATCTCGCGGCGCGGCTCGACCCGCTCGGCTCGGAGCCCCCAGGGGATCCCGCGCTCGACCCCGCCACCGTGAACCTCACGCCCGAGCTGATGCGCCAGATTCCGGCGTCGGTGCTGCGCGTGGCGGTGCCGGGCGACACGTTCGCCGACGCCCTTCCCCACCTTCAGGAGACCTACTGCGGCACGATCGCCTACGAGATCGAGCACATCTCCGACCACAGGCAGCGCGTGTGGCTGCGCCAGACGATCGAGTCCGGCGCGCACCGCGAGCCGCTCACGCCCGAGCAGCAGCGCGCGCTGCTCGAGCGGCTGTCCCAGGTGGAGGCGCTCGAGAGCTACCTGCACAAGGCCTTCCTCGGCAAGAAGCAGTTCTCCATCGAGGGCGTGGACATGCTTGTGCCGATGCTCGACGAGGTGATGTGGCGCGCCGCCGGCGCGGGCGCGCGCGAGGCCATCGTGGGCATGGCGCACCGCGGCCGCCTGAACGTGCTGGCGCACACGGTCGGCCGGCCGTACGAGACGATCCTGGTGGAGTTCGAGGGCGAGGGCAACGTCGATGCCGACGTCGCGATGCCCGAAGGCGGCACCGGCGACGTGAAGTACCACCACGGCGCGTCCGGCACCTACAAGCTCGAGAACGGCAAGGCGATCACCGTCACGCTGTCGCCGAACCCGAGCCACCTCGAGATCGTCGACCCGGTGGTGGAGGGACGCGCCCGCGCGGATCAGACGAGCCGCAAGGGCCGCGAGCCCCACCACGACCCGGCGGTCGCGCTGCCGGTGCTCATTCACGGCGACGCCGCGTTCCCGGGCCAGGGCGTGGTGTCGGAGACGCTGAACCTGCAGGCGCTCGACGGCTACGCCACCGGAGGCACCGTCCACATCATCACGGACAACCAGGTGGGCTTCACCACAGACCCGACCGAGGCGCGCTCCACGCGCTACGCCTCGGACATGGCGAAGGGATTCGACGTCCCGATCATCCACGTGAACGCCGACGACGCCGAGGCCTGCATCGCCGCGGTCCGGCTGGCCACCTCCTTCCGCGAGCGCTTCGGCCGCGACGCGCTGATCGACCTGATCGGCTACCGCCGCTTCGGCCACAACGAGACCGATGAGCCCGCCTACACCCAGCCGCTGATGTACGCGAAGATCAAGGCGCACCCGCCCGTGCGCAAGCTGTACGCGGACAAGCTGATCGAGGCGGGCGTGCTGTCGAAGGACGAGGCCGACGCGATGGCCGCCGCCGCCTACCAGGCGCTGACCGACGCGCACGCGGAGCTGAAGGAGTCGATGGCGCACCCCGCGCACGACACCGCCGAGCACCAGCTCGACCGCACCGCCAGCCAGGAGCCGCAGACCACGGTGCCGGCGGACCAGCTCCGCTCGCTGAACGAGCAGCTGCTCAAGCTGCCGGACGGCTTCAACCTCCACCGCAAGCTGAAGCCGCAGCTCGAGAAGCGGCGGGCCGCCCTCGACGAGGGCCACATCGAGTGGGCGCAGGCCGAGGAGCTTGCCTGGGCGTCGCTGCTCCAGCAGGGCGTGCCGATCCGGCTGACCGGCCAGGACTCCGAGCGCGGCACGTTCAGCCAGCGCCACCTGGTGTTCCACGACTCCGAGGACGGCACGCGCTTCGCGCCGATCCAGCACCTGTCCGGCTCGACGGCCCCGTTCGAGCTCCACAACAGCCCGCTGTCCGAGGCCGCCTGCCTCGGCTTCGAGTACGGCTACAGCGCGCAGGCGCCCGAGGCGCTGGTGCTGTGGGAGGCGCAGTTCGGCGACTTCGTGAACAGCGCCCAGGTGGTCGTGGACCAGTTCCTCGTCTCCGGTCTGGCGAAGTGGGGACAGACCAGCCGCCTCACGCTGCTCTTGCCGCACGGCTACGAGGGCTCCGGCCCCGAGCACTCGAGCGGCCGCATCGAGCGCTTTCTCCAGCTCGCGGCCGAGGGCAACATCCGCGTGGCGAACGTGACCACGCCCGCCCAGTACTTCCACCTGCTGCGCCGCCAGGCGCTCGTGCCCAAGCCGCGCCCGCTGATCGTGATGACGCCGAAGAGCCTGCTGCGGCTGCCGGCCGCGGCTTCGCGGATCGAGGACCTGAGCGATCGCGGCTTCCAGCCCGTGATCGACGATCAGTCGCTGGCCGGCACGCGCGAGGAGGTCACCCGCCTCGTGCTCTGCACCGGCAAGATCTACTACGACCTGGTGGGCTCCGAGGAGCGCGCCACGGCCAAGAACGTGGCGATCGCGCGCGTGGAGCTGCTCTACCCGTTCGCCGCCAACGAGCTGCGCGAGCTGATCGAGAGCTATCCGTCGGTGCGCCAGGTGGTGTGGGTGCAGGAGGAGCCGAAGAACATGGGCGCCCGCGCGTTCATGCGGCTGCGCTTCCTCGGCGAGGCGATGCCGGAGGGCGTGGAGTACGAGTACGTGGGCCGCGAGTTCCGGGCGAGCCCGGGCGAGGGCTATCCCGCCGCCCACCGTGCCGAGCAGCTCCGCATCGTCCGCGCCGCGTTGGGCCTCTAAGGGCCGGCGCCCCCGGCGAGTCGACGAGCGGCCGCTACGACCGCTTGTGCCGCTGCCTCTCGCCCAGCTCCCCGGCGACCTTCTCCGACCCCAGCCGCCGTGCCAGCGCCGTGACCGCGCTCGGGGAGATGCCCGCCAGCCAGGCGCTCGTCTTCATGAACAGCGGCGCCACGTCGATCTCGCCGCGGTCCTGCTCGATGCCGCGGACCACGGCGGCGGCCACCTGGGCGGGCGAGCGCGTGGCCACGCCCATCGGCAGCTTCGTGCCGGTCTCGGCGAACATGCCGGCGTCGCTGATGAAGCCCGGGAAGACGGTTGTCACGCCCACGCCCTTTCCGTGGAGCTCGTCGCGCAGGCCGGCGGCGAAGCCGCGCATCCCGAACTTCGTGGCC
>DATNBJ010000323.1:0-6437 GCA_035572055.1 Thermoleophilaceae bacterium
GCCGCCGCCAAGAAATCTTCGAGCTCGCGCGCGAAGGCCTCGACCAGCCGCGCGAAGGCCTCGACCAGCCGCGCGAAGGCCTCCACCAGCGGCGGCAAGGCCGCCTCCACCTCGCGGGCGAAGAGCGCCTCCAGCTCGCGCGCCAAGTCGTCGAGCTCCCGCTCCACCGCCGCCAAGCGCACCGCCGCCGCGAAGAAGGGCGGGCAGGCGCGCGGCCGTCAGCAGACCGCGCAGAAGCGCGCCGCTCAGGCCACCGCGCCGCTCGACTTCTCCGGCAAGAGCGTGGCCGAGCTGCGCAACGCCCTGAAGGGGGGAGTGATCACCCCGCTGAACATCGTGATGCTCACGCGCGACCGCATCGAGGAGACGCTCGACGACGCCGTCAGCCGCGGCCGCATGACCTCGGCCGACGCGCAGAAGCTCGCCACCGACCTGCTCTCCCGCGGCCGCAAGCAGACCAACGAGGTGCTCCGCGACCTCGACAAGCTGCTTGGCTCAGGCGCTGCCCGCAAGCGCGGAGCCGACGCGGCCAGCCGCGCCCGCAAGCAGGTGGGCGCCGCGACCGCCCGCGCGCGCGCGGCCGCCGATCCCGTGATCGCACAGGCCGACCGCGCGCGCCGCACCGTCGGCGTGGGCCCGACCTTCCCGGTCACCGGCTACGACGAGCTGTCCGTCGGCCAGATCCAGAAGCGCCTCGGAGGCCTGAAGCCGGCGGAGCTGCGCAAGGTGCGGGACTACGAGCGCCGTCACGCGAACCGCAAGGGCGTCCTGCAGGCAATCGAGCAGAAGCTCGCTTGAGTGCCTAGTGCCTAGCTCCTAGTGCCTAGAGCTGTCGACCAAGGTTCTAGGCACTAGGCACTAGCCCCAAGTCATCCAGCAACGCCGAGAAATCCAGCTCCTCCCCGGTCAACTCGGCCAAGAGCTCATGGGCCGGCAGGCGCTGGCCGTCCTTCCACAGCTGCTTGAGGAAGTCGCCGGCCTCGCGCTCGTCGAACCAGTGCTCGCCGTAGCGCTCGCGCAGCACGCGCCGCAGGTGCGTCTCGAGCGCCCATGCGCGGATGTAGCAGGCGGCGTAGAAGAACGGATCGACGTCGCTCAGCCAGCCGTCCCGCTGCCAGGCCACGTGAAGGGCATCCGAAAGCAGGCCGGCGTACACGTCGGCAAGCGGGTCGAGCGACGCGGGCTCGTCGTGTAGCCGCAGCTCGTAGGCGAGCTTCGCTCCGTAGCGGCGCAGGTACACGAGCTTCGCGGCGCGCGCCTGCTCCTCTACGGCGGCTGTGTCCGTCACACCGAGCCGCGATCGCAGCCATGCCGGGTCCGCCGCCAGGTGCTGGAAGAGAAAGGCGAAGCCCTCGGTCACCGAGTTGTCGCCCAGGTAGCGGTGCTCCATCGGCAGCCCCGCCGACATGTGCGCGAAGTGCTGGGCGTGCCCCGCCTCGTGGAGCAGCGCCTCGTAGTCGTCGCGGCCGCCGTGGCGCGCGATCACGAGATAGACCTCGTCGGGCACGCGCACCGGCGCGCAGAACGCGCGCGGCGTCTTCTTCGGCCGCTGCTCCACGTCGAGCCGCACCCCGCCGCCCTCGACTCCGAGCCCGGCCATCGTCTCGCGGAAGCTCGTCAACAGCTTCTCCTCCGAGTAGGCGGCGTCGAGCGTGCGGGCACGGAAGAAGTACGTGAAGTCGGAGCGGCGCAGCCGCTCGAAGCCGAAGCCGAGCTCCACCTCGAGCCGCGGCGTGAGCAGCGCCTCGTAGTGCGCCTCGCTGGCCTCGAGAAAGCCGTTCGTCTGGCCCTCGAGCCGCCCGAGATCGATCCCCGACAGCTCCTCGCACATCTCGCGCATGCTGCGCCAGCCCAGCTCGCGGGCGAGCGAATGGGAGCGCTCCAGCATCTCGCGCAGGAGCGGGTTCAGCTCGCGCGCCGTCAGCTCCAGGCGCGCCTCCTCGATCGCGGCACGGCGATCCGGATCGGGCTCGTTCGACTGCACGACGGCGGCCTGCCGGAAGGGCATGACCTCGCCGTCGAGCTCCAACTCGAGCGCCGCCTCGCGCCGAGCCAGCTCCGCCTCCTCCGCCTTCGTGGCACGGCCCACGAGCCCGTGCACCGCGAACTCGAGCAGTTCGCGGTTGCCCGCCTCGCGCAGCGCCTGGACCGTGTCGGTGGTCAGCAGCTCCGCGTAGCGGTCGTAGATCGGCTCGATGTCGAACTCGTCCTGCTGCCCCGAGAAGTGCAGGTAGTACTCGCGGTCCAGCGCGGAGACGAACTCCTCCGCGTCCTCTCGATAGCGCGTCAGGTTCACGGGCTGCCAGCATAGAGGCGTGGAGTCGGCCGCCGCCCAAGGCACGCGCCCCAAGCTGGGCGCGGAGCTCGAGCTGAAGATCGACGCCCTCGCGTACGGGGGCGCCGGCGTCGCGCGCACGGACGGCTACGTGCTGTTCGTGCAGGGCGCGGTGCCGGGCGACCGCGTGCGCGCCCGCGTGACCAAGCGCAAGCGCGCGTACGCAGAGGCGCGCGTGGTCGAGCTGCTCGACCCGAGCCCCGACCGCATCGAGCCGCGCGCTCCCCACCCCGGCGCTCCCTGGCAGGTGCTGCCCTACGAGCGCCAGCTCCAGGAGAAGGAGTCACAGGTGCGCGAGGCCCTCTCGCGCATCGGCCGCTTCGAGGCGCCGCCCGTCGAGCCGATCGTGCCCGCGGTCGAGCCCTGGCGCTACCGCAACAAGCTCGAGTACTCGTTCGGCGAGGAGGAGGGCGAGCTCGTGCTCGGCTTCCACCGCCCGGGCCGCTGGAACGAGATCGACGACGTGAGCGAGGACGTGCTCGCCTCCGAGCGGGTCGATGAGGTCCGCGAGGCCGTGAAGGCCTGGTGCCGCGAGGAGGGGCTGTCCGCCTACGACCGCGGCGACGGCGTCGGCCTCCTGCGCAACCTCGTGGTGCGCGAGGGCAGGCGCAGCGGCCAGATCCAGGTTCGCATCGTCACGAGCGAGGGCGACTTCCGGGCGCTCGACCTCGCCGAGTCCCTCCAGGACGTCACGGGAGTGCTGTTGACCCGCAGCGCCGGGGTGGCGGAGACCACGCGCGAGGGCGAGACCGACCTGCTCACCGGCTCGGCGATCATCGAGGAGGAGCTCGAATGCGCGGGCGAGAAGCTGCGCTTCCGCATCTCCCCCGACGCGTTCTTCCAGACCAACACGGAGATGGCCGAGCGCCTCTACGGCGCCGCGGTCGAGCTCGCCGGACTGAGCGGCCGCGAGCGCGTGTTCGACCTCTACAGCGGCATCGGCACGATCGCCCTGGCGCTGGCGCCGGCCGCGGGCGAGGTCTGGGGCATCGAGGTGGTGGAGCGCGCCGTTGCCGACGCGCTCGAGAACGCCCGCCTCAACGGCATCGACAACGCACGCTTCTACGCGGGCGACGTGCGCACGGCAATGCGCCCGCTGGTGGAGGAGGCGGGCTCGCCGGACGTCCTGGTGGTCGATCCGCCGCGCGCCGGCCTCACGCAGAAGGTGGTGCGCCGGATCCTCGAGACCGAGGTGCCGCGGATCGTCTACGTGTCCTGCAACCCGACCACCCTCGCGCCCAACGCTCGTCAGATGGTGGACGGCGGCTATCGCCTGGAGCGGGTCCTGCCGGTGGACATGTTTCCGCAGACGCCGCACATCGAGTGCGCGGCCTTGCTCGTCCGAAGTTAAAAATCGCTGCGAGGCGGCCGATAGGGTCTCGATGGACCCGCAACGGCCGGTTTCAACCGTCGATCTTTGGGATGTCCGACTTCGCGCGAGCACCGTGCGCTTCGCGGTGTGGATCACGATCGCGGTCTGCAGCATCTCGGCGGTCTACCTCTTCTCCACCTGGGAGCAGCCGAACCGCTCGCTGATCCTCGGGCTTTTGGCCATGGCCGGAGCGACCGCCCTCGCGGTGGGGCTCCTCGACGCCGAGCGCATCATCCGCAGCCGCTGGCGCGAGCACTTCTTCATCGGCTGGAGCATCCTCGACATCGCCTTCGTCGGCGTGATCGAGACGCTCGACGGCGGCGCCGGCAGTCCGGTCACGCTCATCTACTTCCTGCCGCTCGTCTTCGCGGCGCTCTCCTACCCGCTGCCCTCGGTGATCGCGATCGCCGCGGTGGACCTCGGCACCTGCACGGCGGTCGGCGCCCTGGTGCACGGCACGGACTTCACCTACCTATGGTTCTTCGCGGCGGTGCTGGCCTGCACCGCCACCCTCTGCCTCTGGCACGCGCGCAACGGCGACCGGCACCGCATGGAGCTCTCGCTCGTCTCCCGCACGGATCCGCTCACCGAGTCGCTGAACCGGCGCGGCTTCGAGGAGAGGCTCGATGCCGAGCTCCAGGAGAGCTCGCGCAACGGCCGCCCGTTCACCCTGCTGCTGCTCGACCTCGACGACTTCAAGCAGGTGAACGACACGCTCGGCCACGCCGCCGGCGACGACCTGCTGCGCTGGGTGGTGGAGACCGCCCGCACCACGCTGCGCCCGTTCGACCAGATCGGCCGCCTGGGCGGCGACGAGTTCGCCATCCTGCTGCCGGCGGCGGCCCGTCATGACGCCGTGGACGTGGGCAACCGGATGCGCCAGGCGCTGTCCGAGCGCATCTCCGTGACGATCGGCGTGGCCGCCTACCCGGTGGACGGCGCCGACCGCGAGGAGCTCCACCGCGCCGCCGACGGTGAGCTCTACGCGGCCAAGCACGGCTCGAAGGCGCTGCCTGGCTTCACGGGCCGCGACCTGGGCTGGGCCGCCAGCCTGGCGCACACCGTGGACCGCCGCATGACCCCGCCCGACGACCACTCGAGCGAGGTGGCCCGCTACGCCGGCGTGATCGCCGCGCAACTTGGCTGGAGCGGCGAGGAGCTGGGGCTCATCCGCCTGGCCGGAATGCTGCACGACGTGGGCAAGATCGCGATCCCCGACCGCATCCTGCTGAAGCCGGGCGCGCTCACTCCCGAGGAGCAGTCCGAGCACATCGGCCGCCACCCGATCCTCGGTGCCGAGCTGGTCTCGCGGGTGGAGGGACTCGGCCCCGCCGTGATGTGGATTCGCCACTCACACGAGAACTGGGACGGCACCGGCTATCCGGACGGCCTGAGGGGCGAGGCGATCCCGCTCGGCTCGCGCATGCTGCACGTGGCCTCTGCCTTCGCCGCGATGACGGGCAGGCGCACCTACCGCAACACGGTCACGGCCGACGAGGCGCTCGTGGAGCTGGAACGCTGCGCCGGGCGCCAGTTCGACCCAAGCTGCGTCGAGGCGCTGGCGGTATATCTCAGCGGCTCGGCGGAAGCCGCCTAGTCAGCCAGCTCGTCTTCGTCCTCGATGGGCACCTCTTCGGCGGCGTGCACCGAGCAGAGGTACGGCCCGCCCGCCTCGAGGGACGCCACGATCTCCTCGCGCGTGAGCTTCGCGCCGCACTCGGCGCAGGTCTGCTCGATCACCGGGTCGAGACTGTGTTCCTCGAGATCCATGGGCCGATCTTACGCAAACGGATCGGCCGGGTTCAGCTCGGGACCTTCACCTCGCTTGCCGTCACGTGGGTCACCGGGAGACCCGTCGCGCGTTCCACCCGATGAGGTAGGTCGAGCTTCAACCATTTCGAGATTCCGCCGGGCAGGGTCGACACCACGATCTCGTCGTACTTCGTGAAGTTCACCTCGTCCTGCACGGCCGCAACCGGGTCGGGATCGCCGACCTTTCCGGCAGCCACCTGCAGCCCCTCGGACCGCATGCGCTCGACCGCGTTCTCCATGTGCTGCTCCGCTTCGCCGCCTCCCGAGTGCATGTCGGCGGCCCACGCCACCCCATGCGGAGTTGCCGGCACGAGCAGGCTGAACACCACGTCGCCCTGCGCGGCCCTCTGCTTCAGGGCCTCGAGCAGCTCAGGCGACTCAGCGGTGCGATTGGCGACAACGAGTACGTTCGCCACTACAGCTCCTTCCCTCGCCTGGAACGAAGGCTACGCCTTCTAGGCACTAGGCACTAGGCACTAGGCACTAGGCACTCAATATGGCGGCAGGTCCGCGTACCACTCGCCCAAACGGCGAAAGGCGCGCCAGAACTCCTTCTTCGCGCTCTCCTCGTCAAGAGCGGCGTCGATGTCCGGCACATACAGCGCCTCGCACGTCGGTGTGAGCCGCTGGATCTCCCCCAGCACCGGCTCGAGCTCGCGGCCGAGCGGCACGCCCAGGTCGTTCAGCTCATCGAGCGCCGGCTCGCCGATCACCACGACGATCCGCGGCTGCACGATCGCGAGCTCGTCGAGCACGCGCGCCCGGCACTCGGGCGCGGACATCTCGGTGTCCGGCACCGGGCACTTCACGAACAGCGTGCCGTAGACCGCGAGCGGATCGATGTTCAGCCGCTTGAAGCTCTTCATCAGCGCGCCGCCCGCCCGCCCGTAGAAGGCCACGCCCTCCTCGATCTCCGAG
>DATNBJ010000324.1:0-5977 GCA_035572055.1 Thermoleophilaceae bacterium
GATCAGCACCGCCACCGCCAACCCGACGCCCATCTCCTTGAAGTCGAGCACGTTGAGCGTGACGAAGACGGAGAAGACGAACACCATCACGATCGCTGCGCTCGTCACGGTCCCCGCGGTGCTCGCGATGCCGTGACGCACCGCCTCCGTGGTGCCCATCCCCTTCGACCACGCCTCCCGGATGCGGGACAGGATGAACACGTGGTAGTCCATCGACAGCCCGAACAGGATCACGAACAGGAACAGCGGCAGCCATGAGGTGACGCCTCCGTTCGACGTGAAGCCGAGGAGCTTCTCACCGTGCCCGTCCTGGAACACCAGCACCAGGACTCCGTACGCGGCTCCGACAGAGAGCAGGTTGAGCAGGATCGCCTTGATCGGGATCACGATCGAGCGGAACGTGAAGAGCAGCAGCAGGAACGCGAGCGCGAACACGAATCCGAAGATCAGCGGCAGCCGGTCGCGCAGCTGGTCCCTGAAGTCCTTGGACGCGGCGGCGGTGCCGCTGACGTCGACCTTCACCCCGTCGACGCTTCCGACGGTGGCGGGAATGATCCGATTCCGCACGTCGTTGAGCACGGCGGTGGAGCTCGCGTCGTTGCCGTTCCCCTTGGTCGGGATCGTGAGCAGCGCCACGGTGCCGTCCCTGCTGACGTCCAGGTCCGACCCGGGCAGCACGTCCTTTGCCTGCTGGGCCTGCCGGTCGAGCTGCGCGATCGCCGCGGCCACGCGCGGGCTGCGCACGTTGTCCGCCTGCACCGCGACGTCCACGGTGACGCCCTCCTTCGGGAAGGCGGCCTTGAGCCGGTCGTAGGTCTTGACGACCTTGAGGTTCTGCGGCAGGTCGTCGACGCTTCCGGTGACGATGTTCATGCCGAACGCCGGGATGGCCAGCGCCACCAGGAAGCCTCCGGCGAGGACGATCGCGACCCACGGCCGCCGCATGACACGGTCGACCATCGCGGACCAGAAGCGCGACTCCCGCTCGGCATGCCGGCGGCGCAGGAACGGGATCCGGCCCTTCTCGATGCGGTCGCCCAGCCAGGCCAGGAGTGCCGCCAGGACGGTGACCGACGCGATCATCGCGATCGCGACCACCAGGATCGTTCCCTCGGCGAACGAGATGAAGGTCTTGTCGCCGCTCAGGAACATGCCGCCCATCGCGGCTATCACGGTGAGCCCAGATATCAGGACCGCTCGCCCGGAGGTGGCGGCCGCCACCTCGAGCGCGGTGCGCGGCGTACGGCCGGCTGCGCGCTCCTCGCGCTCGCGCTTCAGGTAGAAGAGCGAGTAGTCGACGCTGACCGCCAGCCCGATCAGCAGGATCACGGACGAGAGGTTCGAGTCGATGCCTGCAAGCTGGCTGGGGAGCGTCACGAGCCCGAGCGCGGCGGCCACCGTGGTGATGGCGAGCAGCAACGGCACGAGCGCGGCCACCACGGAGCCGAACACGAGGATCAGGATCACGAGGGTGATCGGGAGCGAGATCATCTCGGCCTTGGCGAGATCCGACGAGAACGTGTCGTTCAGCTCCTTTTTGGAGCTCACGCCTCCGAACTGATCGACGCTCAGCTCGGGATGCCTGGCCTTGATCGCCGCGACGACGTCCTCGGCCGGGCCGAGGCGCTTGGCCGCCTCCAGCGAGTCTCCGCTGATCTCGAAGTCGACGAGGGCCGAGCGTCCGTCGGCGGACACCGCGGCGTCCCCGCCACCGAGCGGCGACACCACGTTTCGCACGTAACGCGTGTGGGCGAGCTCCGAGGTGGCCTGCTGGATGGCCGCGCGGTACCGCGCGTCACGAACCGTGAGCGTCTTGCCCTGGAAGAAGACGTGCTCGGTGTTGGGCCTCAGGCCGGAGGCGTAGAGAGCAGTCTCGGCGGTGCCCGCCTCGCCCGAGAAGTTGTCGGGGCCCTGGAGCTGCTGCGGGGCGACCGCCCTGCCGATCAGCACGGCCACGGCCACGAAGGCAACCCAGCCCCAGATCGCGGTCTTCCGGTGCGTGGCGCTCCAGTGGCCCATGCGGGCCGCCAGGTTCCTCACCCGTGCGGGTCGCGGCTGCGCGTCCCCTCCGGGCCCGCCGTTGCTCGGGCCATCGCCGTCCTGGATCACGCGCGTCTTCATCTCCGCTCCCGTGGGTCGGGGTAACCCTGGCCAGCCTCCCGCGCTCGGCCGCCCGGGGTAAGTGGGGAAACTGGCGGTTTCGGGGGGCGGTTTTCTTGCCGATTCGTCAGGAACGCAGGAACAGCAGAACGGCGAGGACGCGGCGCGACTCGCTCCCGGTGGACGGAAGGCCGAGCTTCCCGAAGATGCTCGACACGTACTTCTCCACCGCGCGAAGACTCAGCACGAGCGCGTCGGCGATCCCCTGATTGGAGCTGCCGGTGGCCATCAGCTCGAGCACCTCGCGCTCGCGGGGTGTCAGGGACGCGAGTGGGTCGTCGCTGCGCCGGCGCGCGAGCAGGGTCGAGACGATGATCGGATCGACCACCGATCCCCCGTTCGCCACCCGTTGCACCGCGGCCACGAACTCCTTCACGTCGCCGATCCGGTCCTTGAGGAGATAGCCCACTCCCTCGGCCGACTCGGCCAGCAGCCGCATCGCGAGCCCCAGCTCCATGTACTGCGACAGGACGAGCACTCCCACGGAGGGGTGGCGGGCCCTGATCTCGAGGGCCGCCACGAGCCCCTCGTCCCGGTGGGTCGGCGGCAGCCGGATGTCCACGATCGCCACGTCGACCTCATAGCTGTCCACCTTCAGCCGCAGCTCGTCGGCGTTCCCGCACTTGGCGATCACGTCGAAGCCCGCCTCGCCGAGCAGGTTCGCGACGCCCTCCCGAAGCAGCACGCTGTCCTCGGCTATGGCTACACGCACGGCATCTCCGCCCTCACGCGTGTGCCGCCCCCGCGCGGGGTCCAGATGCGCAGCCGGCCGCCCAGCCCCTCCACCCGGTCGGCCAGGCCGCGGAGGCCCGAGCCGCGCTCCGTGTCGGCCCCACCGACCCCGTTGTCGACGATCTCGACCACCACCTGCCCGTCCACGCGAGCGACGTCCACGGTCGCCGACGTGGCGCCCGCGTGCTTGGCGATGTTCGCGAGGCTCTCGCTGACCACGTAGTACGCCGCCACCTCGAGCCGCTCGGGCATGCGCTCGTCCAGCTCCACGGTCAGCCGGACCGGAACGGTGGCCATGACCGTGAGCGACTCGAGCGCCACCGCCAGACCGTGGCCGCTCACCACCGCGGGGTGGATGCCTCGCGCGACGGCGCGAAGCTCCTCGAGAGACAACGCGATCTCGTCTCGCGCCTGGTCGAGGCGACCCTTGATCTCCGGGTCCGCCCGGAGCCGCTCTTCGAGCAGCCCGAGCTCGAGCGAAAGCGCGATCAGGCGCTGCTGGGCGCCGTCGTGGAGGTCCCGCTCGAGGCGCTGGCGCTCCAGCTGCCCCGCCTCGATCATCCGCCGCCGCGATCCGCGCAGCTCCTCGAGACGAGCATTGAGCTCCGCGTGGAGCCGGCCGTTCTCCAGCGCGATCCCGGCCGCCGCCTGGACGCCGTCCAGGAGCTGGGGCTCGTCGGCGAGCGAGGCGTCGTGGATCAGCACCGCCATGCGCCTTCCGTCACGGTCGATTGGCGTGCTGGCGCGGCCGGAGTCGGGTTCGGGCAGCTCGACCGGACGCCCCTGCCGGTCGACCCAGCGGCCGAACTCCGGCAGCCAGTAGGCGACGGTCAGCGATTGGTCGCGAAGCGCCTCGGCGAGAGCCTCACGGAGATCGCCCGGGGCGGGGTCCGCTCGCAACCGCACGAGCAGGTGGCCGAGCGTGGAGCGGGACAGGTGCTCATTGAGGAGCCCGATCAGGAAGGCAACGGGCGCGACGCCGATGATCGCGAACGCCACCCTTCGGATCGTCTCGAACTGCGGCCACTCGAACGCGCCCGCGAGCAGCAGGACCGCCACCGCCACCAGGCCGGTCGCGAACGAGTCGACGAAGAGCGCGATGCGAGGCGGCAGCCGCCGGACCGAGCCGCGCCTGCGGCCGGCGAGGATGACGACGCCGGCCAGGCACACCACGCTGAGCGTGACGAGCTGGACGTCCTCCACCGTGTGACCCACGCCGGAGCCCGGCCCCAGCGCGAGCACGTTCCTCGTCTCGGCGCCGCCAAGCAGCATCTTGGCGAGCTGAAGACCTATCGCGGCGGAGTAGCCGACCACGACCAGGAGCCGCTCGGGTGTCCGCTCGAGCCTGCCGCTCGGGAATGCCAGGAGCAGGTGGACGAGGAGCGCGGCGGGGAGCAGGTCGAATGCCAGCCCGACCGTGTAGGGCAACCCATGGCTCGACCACTGCAGGCTCGAGAGGAACATCGCGAAGCCCGCGCCCACCATCAGCGGTCCGAAGCGACTGTCGGGCCGACGCCACCAGGCGATCACGCCGGCGAGGATGTACGGCAGCGTGGTCCAGTTGAGGAGCGCGGCCTGGAGGCCCCGTTCGGACAGCTCGTCGCTCGCGAACGCCAGCTTGAACGAGCCGAACGCGGCAGCGCAGGCAACGACAAGCATGGGCCAGCGAACGAGCCTGGCCGGCGCGGCGGTGCCGCCTTCAGCCACTCCCTGAGCCAGTGCGGGAGCGGTCATGTCGCTCTTTCCTGTCGGAGCTACGAGTGCGCTAGGCAGCCATCATCCCGAAACCGCGTGGGATCGCGCAAGGGTGTGCTCACCCGCCCCCGGCTCGAGGGCGATGACTCCCCGGCCTCAGGAGCTGATGCGGGCCCCAGAAGGCCAGACGCGGAGCGCCGCGTCAGCGTGCTTCTTCGCTGGTGCCGCTGCTCTCGAAGGCGGCGGTGAGCGCGGCTGCTGCGTTCAGGTCGCCGTCGAAGCTGATCGCGCCGTCGGCCGCAGCTTCTCCGATCGTGCGGCGGCCGCCGCCGAGATCGGTGACGGCTACTTGACCGCCACCAGCTCGATGAGCTGAATGTCCGGATCCGCCGCCAGCAGCTCCGGCGCGACCTGCGCCAGCGCCTTGGGGATATCGCCGTCGACGTGCGCGTCGCGGCCGGCCTCGTCCTCGAACGTGTCGAAGATGCCGTAGCTGTTCTCGCCGAGCTTGAAGGCGTACCACGTGACGGTGCCTTCCTCGGCGACGGCCATCTGCCGTCCCTGCTTCAAGAAGGACGCGAGCTCGTCGCCCTTGCCCGGCTTCGCCTCGAGCCTCGCCAGCACACCCAGCTTGACCGCCATCTGTTTCCCTTTCGTCGAGAACGTCTCGGCCTAAAAGACGCCTGCGTGCCCCGATTCAGTCCGTCGCCAACGGCAGGCGCGCGATCACGCGAGTCCCCGCGCCGGGAGGGCTTTCCACCTCGAGCCGCCCGCCAAGCGCTCCGGCCCGGTCGGCCAGCCCGCGCAGGCCGGTCCCCGATTCCGAGTCGGCGCCCCCGCAGCCGTCGTCCGCGACCTCGACGACCAGCGTGCCGGCTTCACGGGCCACGCGGACGCGCACGGCATCGGCGCCGGCGTACCGGCGCGCGTTGGTGAGCGACTCGGACACGATGAAATACGCCGCCACCTCGACGTCGTCCGGCAGCTCATCGGCGGTCACCTCGAGCGTCATCGTCAGGTCGGACCCGACGGTGAGCGACTCGAGCGCGCTCCGCAGCCCGCGCTCGGCCAGCGCGACCGGATGCAGCCCGCGCGCGAGCTCCCGCAGCTCTGTCTGGGCCGCGCCGAGCTCGTCGCACGCGAGCCGCAGCGCTTCGGCCGGCTCGTCGCCGCGGTCGATCAGGCGCTGCGCCGTCTCGAGCAGTGTCGACACCGCGGCGAGCCGCTGCTGCGCGCCGTCGTGGAGGTCGCGACCCACGCGCCGCCGCTCGGCGTCGGCGGCCTCGATCACGCGCACGCGCGAGCGCTCCAGCGCAACGGCCTGCCGGCGACGCTCGAGCTCGGCGGCCGCGCGCGACGCGAAGATGCGCATCGCGGCGACGTCGTCGTC
>DATNBJ010000325.1:0-5333 GCA_035572055.1 Thermoleophilaceae bacterium
CGGCCCTGCTTCTTCTCGCTCTGCTTCACGTGCTCGTACTGGCGGGCACGCTTTGTTCCCTTTTTGACTCCCCGTGGTGGCATGCGCGTCGGATACCCCGGACCGGTGACGCAAAACGTGATCCCGATCCGACCTGAGTAGCATGCCCCGCCTGATGGACCACCGGCTTGAGCAGATCGTTCTCGAGACCGATCGCTGGCGAATTCAGGGCAACCTGACCCTCCCGCGCGAGGGCTACCGCAGTCGCCTATCGGACTACGTGAACCAGCGCGACCGCGAGTTCTTCTCGATCCAGAACGCGGTGATGACGGCGCTCGACGAGCCGCACGAGGTGCAGGAGCACGAGTTCGTGATGATCGCGAGAAGGCACATCCGTCTCATTGCTCCCACCACGCAGCAAGATTCGTGACCCGAGGCGTGCGCGGGTTAGTGCGCCGCGCAGTCGAGCTGTAGGGCACTAGACCTCGCGTGCCGCCGGCATCAGCCCGGCAAGGATGTGCTCTGTGCCGGCGAGGTGCTGGCGCACCAGCGTCACCGCGGTCGCCCCGTCGCGGCGCCCGAGGGCGGCCACGAGCTCGCGGTGCTGCTCGTTCGAGCGCGTCAGCACCTCCTCGGGATGGGCGATGTGCGCGATCAGCTCGCTCATCTGTCCTTGGACCTCGGTCATCGCGGCCACGAGCCGCGGCGACTCCGCGGCCTCGGCCAGCGCGATGTGGAAGCGGATGTCGGCCCGTCGGTAGGGCTCGAACGGCGGCTTCGCCCCGTCGGCCATGACCTGCACCAGCTCGGTCATCGCGGCCAGGTGGTCCTCGCCCGCGCGCTCGGCGGCGAGGCTGGCGGCGCCGGTCTCGATCGCCACGCGGTAGTCGAGCACCGCCCGCATCCACGGGTCGTCGGGCGGCTCGCTGTCCACGTTCAGCGGCGGCGACTCGGCCACGAACGTTCCCCCGCCCCGGCCGCGGTAGGCCACGAGCATGCGGCTCTGCACCAGCGCGGTCAGCGCCTGGCGGAGGGTGGACCGCGAGATGCCCAATTCGTCGGCCAGTTCCCGTTCGGGTGGCAGGCGAGTGCCGGGCGGGAGTAGGCCCACCTTGATCGCGGTGCCCAGTCGCTCGACGGTTTCCTCGAAGGTCGTCGGCGGCTGTACCGGCTCAAATATCGCTGCTACCGCGGCGCTTCGGTCCACGCGCCCAACGGTACAACCGAGGCCCTAATTGGCACAAATTGCGGCCTTCTTGAGCGTTACCTCGCGGACTAGAACAAACGTCCAGGCGCGACTAGAACGCTAAGCGTGCGCACGTGTAGGAGCGATGGGTCCCTATGCCGTCCCGTCCGTTCTGGCTCGCAGTCTTCGTTGCATCCGTTTTTGCCGTGGCCGCCCCTGCCCAGGCGAAGAAAGATCCGCTGCCCACGTCCGGGACGACGACCATCCAGCCGACCTCTTCGGACCAGGGCAAGAAGTCGCCCTACACGGACTCCACCGGGGTGACCACGGTGGTGGCCCCCACCCCGCTTCCCAACCCGCCCAGCACCAGCGGCGCGAAGAGGCGCAACACCGCCACCACCAACACCGGCAAGAAGAGCCCGACCAGCGGCAGCAGCAACTCGGACTCCACGGTCACGACGGTGGCCGCCACGCCGCCCCCGGCGCCGGCCGCGCCCGTGTCCACCACCCCGGTGGCCACCACCCCGGTGAAGCAGCGCGTCAGCTCCGGCAGCACCAGGAAGCGCGGCAGCTCCTCCGGGAAGCGCAAGTCTTCGAGCGGCTCGTCGGCGAGGCGGACCGCCGCCGCGCGTCCCGCCGCGACCGCGACGCCGACGGCCACCACAAACGCCAAGCGCGCTCCGGCGAAGCGGACCGCCGGCAAGAAGGACAAGTCGGCCGCACCGGCCGCCTCGGCGGTCACGCGCACCGTCCACGACATCGTGAAGGTGATCCCCGCCCCGCTCAAGATGCTCTTGGCGGGCATGGCCGGGCTGCTCCTGGCGGCACTCGCCGGCTGGACCACCGTGACCCTGCGGGCCCGCCGCCTGAAGCGCCAGCGCCGCGAGCTGCTGGCCGAGGTCGGCCTGCTGCAGGCCGCGCTGCTGCCGGAGGTGCCCGAGCGCCTCGGCGCCGTCGCGGCATCGGTGGCCTACCGCCCGGCCGACGGCCCGGGCGCGGGTGGCGACTTCTACGACTTCTTCGAGATGGAGGACGGCCGCATCGGCGTCGTGCTCGGCGACGTGGCCGGCCACGGTCGCGAGGCGCTGGCCCGCACCGCGCTGCTGCGCTACACGCTGCGCGCCTACCTCGAGACCGGCCTCGAGCCGCGCACCGCGCTGCGCCTCGGCGGCGAGACCCTCGAGCACAACCTCTCGAGCTTCGCCACGGCGGTCGTCGCGATCTTCGACCCGGCCACCAGCACCCTCACCTACTCGAGCGCCGGCCACCCGCCGCCCATCATGCTGGGCCCGGGCGGCGGCAAGCCGATCACGGTCTGCTCGTCGCCCCCGATCGGCGTCGGCGAGCGCACAGGTGACCGCCAGACCACCGTGATCATGCCCGCCGGCACGATCGCCTGCTTCTTCACCGATGGCCTGGCCGAGGCGCGCGTCTCGGGGGACCTGCTGGGGCGCGGCCGCCTCGTGGAGATCCTGCGCGAGCTGGGTCCCGAGCCCACCGCTCCCGAGCTGCTCGAGCGCATCCGCCGCGACGTGCACCACACACCCGACGACATGGCCGCCGTGATCCTGCGCCCGCTGATCGCCGATACCGACGCCACGCCCTGCCGCACCGAGGAGCTCGAGCTCCGCGAGGACGGCGAGGCGGACCTCCGAAAGTTCCTCGATGCCTGCGGCGTGGCCCGCGCCGAGGCGGACGCGCTGGTGCGCCACAGCCTCGCGCGCCGCGAGGACTACGGCGGAGCCATCGTGCGCGTGAAGCTGGCGGAGGGCGCCTATCCCCAGGTGTCGATCGTCCTGCCGGCGATCGAGCTTCTGGCCGCGGCGCGCCGCTAACCCAGAGGCTGTCCGTGGCCGATAACTTCGGGGTGAAGCTGGGAATCGAGTCGGCCGTGGCAAGGCGCGGCCTGGCTGTACTGGCGCTGGCGCTCGCCGGCTACAGCCTGCATGCGCAGTTCGGGCTGGGCGGCAAGCAGCTCGACGGCTTCTTCAACAACTGGCTCTACAACGGCATCCTGGTGGCGTGCGCGGTCGCGTGCTTCGCCCGCGTCCTGGCGCGCCCGAAGGACCCGCGCGCGGCCTGGCTCCTGATCGGCGTGGCGCTGACCATGTGGGCCACCGCCGACATCTACTACACGGTGGCGCTCCAGCATCTCGACGAGATTCCCTTCCCGTCGATCGACGACGCCTTCTACCTGTCCTTCTACCCGCCCGCGTACGTGGCGCTCGGATTCTTCGTGCGCGCCCGGACGCACACCTTTCGCGCCAGCAGCTGGCTCGACGGCGTCAGCGGCGCCCTGGCGGTGGCCGCCCTCAGCGCCGCCGTGGTCTGGCAGGCGGTGCTGGCGAGCGTCGCCGGCTCGAGCCCGGCCGCGGTGGCGACCAACCTCGCCTACCCGCTGGCCGACCTGCTCCTGCTCGGCGTGCTGGTCACCTCGGCCGCTCTCACCGGCTGGCGTGTGGACCGCGCGTGGGGCTGTCTCGCCGCCGGCCTCGTGCTGTTCGCCTTCACCGACAGCGTCTACCTGTACCAGGCCGCCGCGGGCACCTACGTGGACGGCGGGATCCTGGACGCCGGCTGGCTCGCGGCGTGCATCATGTTCGCCACCGCGGCCTGGCAGCCCGCCCCGCGGCGCCGAGCGGTGGCCGCTCCTGAAAGCTGGCGGATGCTCGCGGTGCCCGCCGGCGCGGCGCTGGTGGGCATCGGCCTGCTCGCCACCGATCACTGGCACCGGCTGGACACGCTGGCGCTCATGCTGGCCACCGCCGCCGTGCTCGCCGCCGTTGCCCGGCTCGCGCTCACCTTCTTGGAGTACCTGCGGATGATCGCCGCCAGCCGCCACGAGGCGTCCACGGACGCGCTGACGGGCATGGCGAACCGCCGCCAGCTCGTCGCCGACCTCGACGAGGTGCTCCACTCCGGCCGCCCCGCCACGCTCGCGCTCTTCGACCTCGACGGCTTCAAGCTCTACAACGACACCTACGGGCACCCCGCCGGCGACGCGCTGCTGATCCGCCTGGGCCACGCGCTCGACGCCGCGGCGGACGGGCACGGGCGCGCGTATCGCATGGGTGGCGACGAGTTCTGCGTGGTGCTGAACACTTCGCTCGACGAAAAGCTGCTGGCCGCCTGCTCCGAGGCGCTCACCGAGGCCGGCTCCGGCTTCTCGATCAAGCCGTCGGTCGGCGCCGTGGAGGTGCCGCGCGAGGCCGCCACGTCGCCCGACGCGCTGAAGGCCGCCGACCAGCGCATGTACGAGCAGAAGCGCGGCGGCCGGCGCTCGCCCGGTCACCAGAGCACCGAGGTGCTGCTCGGCGTGGTGGCCGAGCGCGACCACGAGCTGGCCGAGCACGCGGCCGGCGCGGGCGTGCTCGCGCACAAGGTCGCGCGCCACCTCGGCCTGACGCCCGACGCCGCCGACAACGTGGCCCACGCCGCGCAGCTCCACGACATCGGCAAGGTGGGCGTGCCCGACGCGATCCTCGGCAAGCCCGGCCCGCTCACGCCCGAGGAGCTCGAGTTCATCCACGGGCACACGCTGATCGGCGAGCGCATCGTGCGCCGCGCCCCTGCGCTGAACGACGTCGCGAAGCTGGTGCGCTCCAGCCACGAGCGCTGGGACGGCGGCGGCTATCCGGACGGGCTGGCCGGAGCGGACATCCCGCTCGGCGCCCGCATCGTCGCCGTCTGTGACGCGTTCGACGCGATGGTCTCCCCGCGCCGCTACCGCTCCGGGATGAGCACCGAAGAGGCGCTGACCGAGATCGAACGCTGCGCCGGCGAGCAGTTCGACCCGGACGTGGTGGCAGCGCTCGCGGCCGTGATGGCCAAGGGCGGCCAGCAGCACCTGGCAGCCTGACGCCCAGGCCCGAGCGAAGCGCGATTCCAATCCCTCCCTCTCCGCTCCGGGGCGCGAACCCGGGAGCGAAGCGCGATTCCAATCCCTCCCTCTCCGCTTCGGGGCGCCCGCCTGGCAAGGAAGAGGCCGGCGACGCGTACAACGTACGCGAGCCGGCCGATGACGCCGCCAGGCGATCCGAACCTGGAGCGAAGCGAGTTTGCAATCCCTCCCTCTCCGCTTCGGGGCGCCCGCCTGGCAAGGAAGAGGCCGGCGACGCGTACAACGTACGCGAGCCGGCCGATGACGCCGCCAGGCGATCCGAACCCG
>DATNBJ010000326.1:0-26227 GCA_035572055.1 Thermoleophilaceae bacterium
CGCTGGGCCGCATCATGCTGACCAGCAGGTACCTGGATCCGTGCACGTAGTCACCGGTCGCCGGTGACCTTCAGCAGCGCCTTGCGGAACACCTTCGCCGTCGGTCGCTTCTCCGGCTCCTTCGCCATCGCCAGCCGGGCCGCTTCCTCGAGCGCCTCGGGCACATCCGATCGACGCTCGCGCAGCGGGCGCGGATCGGCGTTCACGTGGGCCCACATCTTCGCCATGCCGCCCCTCTCGCCGGCGAACGGGGCCTCGCCCGCGAGCATCTCGTAGAGCACACAGCCGAGGCTGTACATGTCGCCGCGCGCATCCGACTGACCGCCCTCGATCTGCTCGGGCGCCACGTAGTCGACCGTCCCCAGCATCTGGTCCACCGCCGTCAGCCCCGCCGCCGTACCGGCCCGCTTCACGAGCGCGAAGTCGGTGAGATAGACGTGGTCCTCGGGCGTCAGGATCACGTTTGAGGGCTTCACGTCCCTGTGAACCAGGTCCTTCTCGTGGGCGACCTCGAGCGCCGCGGCGATCTGTGCGGCGGTCCGCGCGGCACGCATGGCTTCCATGGGCCCCTCGCGGTCGATCAGCGCGCCGAGCTCCGTGCCCTCCACCCAGCGAGTGGCGATGAACACCATCCCGTCCTGCTCGCCGGCCTCGTACAGCGGCACGACATTGGGATGGTCGAGCGCGGCCACCGCCCTGGCCTCACGGCGGAGGCGCTCGCGGATCACAGGGTCGCTCGCCTTCTCCGGCTCCACCAGCTTCAGCGCCACCGGACGGTCGAGTCGCAGCTGGCGCGCGCGGTAGAGGATCCCGATCCCGCCGACGCCCACGACGCTCTCGATCTCGTAACCGGCGAAGGTTGAGCCCGGTGCCAGCACTCTGCCTAGAGGTCGCGCTCGGAGATCAGGCCGGTCGAGAGAGCCCGCTCGACGGTGTGGAGCCGCCTCTCGCTCTCCGGCAGCTCGGGGATGCCGAGCTTGACGTACAGCACGTTGAGGTGCGACCGCACCTCCGCGACCGACAGGAACAGCTCCTCGACGATCTGCTCGTCGGAGGCCGGGCTGGCGTAGCGGCTCCCGCGCTTGAACGGCCGGCAGAGCGCCGCGAGCACCCGCCGCTGCGTGCTCGACAGGCTGACCTGGCTCGGCGGCTCGCCGGCGTCCGTACGAAAGGTCACGCGCGTGCGCCCGAAGCGCAGCGTGTCGCCGTCGCTCAGGCGCCGCCTTCCGCTCAGCCGCTCCTCGTTCACAAACGTGCCGTTGCGGGAGAGGCCGTCGTCCACCAGGTCCCAGTCGTCGTTCACCCGCTCGAAGCGTGCGTGCACGCGCGAGACCTGATCGTCCCAGTCGAGAACGAGGTCCGCGGACGGCTGGCGCCCCACCTCCGCGGTAGCCAACTCAGGCGCGAGGAAGAACAGCTGCTCAGTGTCATCCGCGTCCTTGAAGAGCAAGAATGGCCGGCGCTCGGGCACGCCTCAATTATCTACGGTCGAGGGCGGGCTCTCGGGCGAGCGCGCCGAGCTCCAGCCGGCGCTCGGCATCGATGATGTGGACCACGGCGTTGATCAGCGCCAGATGCGTGAACGCCTGCGGGAAGTTGCCCATGTGCCGGCCGGTGATCGGGTCGATCTCCTCGGCGTACAGGAGCAGCGGGCTGGCGTACGAGAGCAGCTTCTCGCACAGGGCCCGCGCCCGGGGAAGCTCTCCGATCTCCACGAGCGCCGAAACGAGCCAGAACGAGCAGATCGTGAACGTGCCCTCCTCGCCGCTGAAGCCGTCGTCGGTTTCCTCCACGCGGTAGCGCAGCACGAGGCCCTCCTCGGTCAGCTCCTCGGCGATCGTGAGCACGGTGTCGCGGATGCGCGGGTCGTCGGAGGGAAGGAAGCGCACGAGCGGCATCAGGAGCACCGAGGCGTCCAGCGCCTCGGTGTCGTAGTGCTGTACGAACACCCCCCGGGAGTCCACTCCGTTCGCGCAGATGTCGGCGTGAATCTCGTCCGCCGCCTCCTGCCAGCGCGCCGCAATTGGATCGCCGTCGCGGATGCGGGCCAGCCGCGCGCCGCGGTCTGCGGCCACCCAGCACATGAGCTTCGAGGACGTGAAGTGCTGGGGCTCGCCCCGCACCTCCCAGATTCCCCGGTCGGGCTCACGCCAATGGGCGAGCGCATCCTCCACCTGGCGCTTGATGATTGGCCACAGGCGGTCGGGAAGCTGGTCGCGTGAGCGCGTGTGCAGGTAGATCGAGTCGAGCACCGCGCCCCAGACGTCGTGCTGGCGCTGGTCGAACGCGCCGTTCCCGACCCGCACCGGCCGCGCGTTGTCGTACCCGGACAGGTGATCGAGCTCCTGCTCCTCGAGCCTGGTCTCACCCCCGATCCCGTGCATGATCTGGAGCTGCCCCTCCTCGGCCTCGACCACGTCCGCCACGAAGTAGAAGAAGTCGTTCGCCTCCTCGTCGAAGCCGAGCGTGTAGAGAGCCCAGAGCATGAAGGTGGAGTCGCGAATCCAGCTGTACCGGTAGTCCCAGTTGCGGTCGCCGCCCGGCGTTTCGGGCAGCGACGTGGTTGGCGCCGCCACCATCGCCCCCGACGGCGCGTAGGTCAGGCCCTTGAGCGTCAGGGCGCTGCGCTGGAGGTAGGAGCGCCACGGGTGATCCGGGAACGTGCCGTGCTTCAGCCACTCCTGCCAGAAGCGCCCGGTGCGCGCCAGCCACTCCGCCGCCTCCGCGTAGCTGCCCGGCAGCGCCCGCTGCGACCAGCCCAGCGCCACGTAGGCTGCCTGGCCCTCGTGCAGAGTCGTGCGCGCGCGCGCGCGTGGGCCCTCGAAGCCCAGGCGCAGGTCGGACGCCAGCCGCAGCTCGAGGTCCATGCCCTCCGAGCGCGCGACGGCATCGTTGTATCCGGGTCCGCTGTAGGACCAGTCGGCGGCGAGCCCGCCGTAGTCGAACGCGGGCTCGCAGTCGAGCTTGATCTCGACCGAGCCCTGGGTGCACTCGATCAGACGCAACAGCACCCGGTCGGCGTCGTGGTCGGTCGGCGAGCGCCTGTGGCTCTCGGATCGCTCGCTGTCGTGGTGCCAGGGGCCGATGCTCAGCACGTCGCGCACGATCATCCAGCCCGTCCGCGTCTCCCAGCTCGTCTCGAGGACCATCGTTCCGGGGAAGTAGCGCCGGGCCGCCGGGACGCTCACGTCGGCCGGCCCAATGCGGAAGCCGCCGGCGTCGCGGTCGAGGATCGCGCCGAACACGCTCGGCGAGTCCATGCGCGGCAGACACAGCCACTCGACGTTGCCGTTCGGGGCAACCAGAGCCGTGGTCTGGCAGTCGGACAGGAAGGCGTAGTCGGCGATCGGCGGAAACGCGCTGAGGCGACCGCCGTTATCGAACGCGGCCTTCATCGTCGCCGCACTCTGCCCCGCTTCGGAATGGGTGTCAAGGTATGCCCCGAAAGTGGGATCTTCCAGCCAGCAGACCTCGATCGACGTGATCGCGTCGACGCTCGAGCCCGTGATGCCCGCCGTGGGGCGGCTCAGCTCACCCGACGGCGCAATCACGTTGATGCTGAGCGACATCGCGGGCGCCGACGCGATGGCGGGCGAGCTCGGCCCCGAGCGGTGGGAGCGGCTGCTCCGCGACCACCATTCGCTCGTCGAGCAGCTCGTCGCCCATCACGACGGGCAGGTGGTGAAGTTCGAGCAGGACGGGTTCCTCGCCTCATTCAGCAGCGCCCACGCCGGCCTGCACGCGGCCGTGGAGCTGCAGCGCACCTTCGCGGACGCGCCGCTGCGCATCGGCCTGCACTCGGGCTTCCTGATCACGAGCTCCGATCAACTTCTGGGCCGCAACGTCGTGCTTGCCGCGAGAATCGCCGCGCTGGCGGAAGCCGGCGCAATCCTCGTTTCCTCGGCGCTCAAGGAGTACACCGAGACGGATCCCACCTTTGCCTTCGAGACCCTGGGCGAGTTCCGCTTCAAGGGACTTCTGGGAGATCACGTCGTCTACTCGGTGCGATTGCCGGGTTGATAGCCCCCGCCAGCCCCGTTAAGCTCGGGCGCGGACCCGCACCAGGTTAGGAGGAGCCCCACAGATGGCAGTGAGAGGCGATCTGGAAAGCGGTTCCATCGTGGGCGGCTACCGCATCGACGAGCTGATCAGCCGCGGTGGCATGGGCGTGGTGTATCGGGCGACAAACGTCGCTCTGAACCGCATCTACGCGCTGAAGGTGCTCGCCCCCGAGCTGGCCGAGGACCCCGCGTTCAGGGAGCGCTTCAAGCGCGAGATGCGCATCGCGGCGTCGCTCCACCACCCGAACGTCGTCGGGATTCACAACGCCGGCGACCACGACGGAATGCTGTTCTTCGTCATGGATTTCGTCACGGGCACCGACCTGCGGGAGCTTCTGCTGAAAGCTGGCGCACTCGAGCCGCACCGCGCCGTCGACCTTCTACAGCAGTGCGCGTCCGCGCTCGACGCCGCCCACCGCAGCGGGCTCGTGCACCGTGACGTGAAGCCCGCGAACATCCTGATCACCGTCCGGGACGGCGAGGAGCACGCCTACCTCACCGACTTCGGCCTGGCCAAGAGGTCCGAGACGGCCGCCGCGCTCACCGCCAAGGGCATCGTGGTCGGCACCGTCGATTACATGGCGCCGGAGCAGATCACCGGCGCGCACATCGACGCGCGGACGGACATCTACGCGCTGGGCTGCGTCTTCTACCAGATGCTCAGCGGCAAGGTGCCCTACGAGCGGGAGAACTCGCTCGCGACCCTGTTCGCCCACGTACACGACCCCGCCCCCGCGCTCGAGGGCAAGGTCACCGACACCTATCCCAGCTTCGCTCCCGTCGTCGAGAAGGCGATGGCCAAGGACCCGGCGGAGCGCTACTTCTCGACCGGTGACTTCGCGCGCGACGCGGCCGCCGTGCTCGAGGGGATGCGTTACACGGGCAGCCCGACGATCGTGGCAACCGGCGACGCGATGCTGGTGGCCGGCGACGACGCCGAGCCGGTCGAGCCGCCCGCGGCGCCGGCTGAGCCCGCGGCCCCCTCAGAGCCTTTGAGTCCCGCTGCCGCCGCTGCTGCCGCCGCCGCCGCAGGCGCAGCCGCCGCGCCGGCGGAGACCAGCCTCGGCGGTGCCACCAAGGCCAGCCCGGCCGTCGAGCCTGCCGGCGACATGGCCGCCATATCTGGTGGCGGCCAGGCGACGGCGCCCAGCGCGCCGCCCACACCCGCGGTCACCGCCGCGAGCGCGTCACCGCCGCCACCCGCGGCGCCACCGCCCATCGCACAACCGCCCGCAGCGGTGGGACCACCCGCCTCGCCGCCGGGTCCGGATGCCGGAGACGGCGGTGGCTCGGGCAACCCGCCGAGGAAGTACCTGGTGCCCGCGCTCGTCGGGCTCGTGGTGATAGGCGGCGTCATCGCCGCGGTGGTGGCCCTGAGCGGCGGCGGATCGAAGAAGTCGAGCGCCTCGAACTCCACCACCACGCAGGCGCTGCCCGCCGGCCAGTCGTTCAAGACTGCGGCCGAGCCGGTACCCACCAACCATGTGACGGGCAGCGGCGACGCGAGCGTCGTGCTGCGCGGCGACACGGCGACGGTCACGGTCGACACCAATGGGCTGCTCAACGGATCGCCGCACGCGATGCACATCCATGCCGGCGGCCAGGGCGTCTGCCCGCCCGCCTCGGCGGCCCGAATTCACAACGGTCACGCGTCGATCTCCACCAGCAACGGGATCAAGTTCTACGGACCACCCGAGGTGGCGCTGACGTCCCGAGGCGACACCGGGCGCGACAGCATCATCGACTTCTCCCGCTTCCCGACCGTCGGCGACATCCGCTACAAGCGCACGTTCGCGATTCCCGCCGGCATCGTGGGCGCGATCAAGGCCGGCAAGGCCGTGATCATCGTGCACGGCATCGACTACAACGGCAACGGCATCTACGACAACGTGCTCGATCGCAGCGAGCTCAAGCGGAGCCTGCCGGGCGAGGCCACCGCGCCGGCGCTCTGCGGCACGCTGGCCAAGACCAAGACCGCCTACGTACCGGGGCAGAGCAAGTCCGCGGGCACCACCTACGCCGTTGTCTCATGGCGCGAGGTCGAGGCGGACGCCGGGCAGACGAGCAGCACCGACTTCATCTGCCACATCGGCACGGCAGTCTGAGCTCACTTCGATACGACGACCGTCCCCTTCATCCAGGGGTGGATCGAGCAGAGGTAGTGGATCGTGCCTGCCTGGGTGACCTTGATCGAGAAGCTCGAGCCATTCCTGATCTGCGGGCGTGAGCTCCTGAACTTCGGCCCGCTCACGTAGATCACGTTGTGCCGCACGTTGTCCTCGTTGGTCCAGGTCACAGTCTGCCCCACCTCTGCGTGCACCTGGTCGGGCACGAAGGCGAGCGTTTTGATGGCCACGTTCACAGTGCCCGAGTGCGGAGCGGAGTCTTTGGCCTGGGTTGCGGCGCTGGACCCGGAGCCCGAGCCGCACCCCACCGCCACGCAGGCGAGCACGAAGAGGATCGATACGGCCAGGCGGGTCAGGGGGTCATCGCCCCCGCGAGCAGGTTCGCGTACGCCACGCTCGTGGCGGGGCGATCGGCGGGTTCCTTGCGCAGTGCGGTCTTCACGGCCTCTCTCAGAGTTGCGGGGACGTCGGCCCGGTCCGGGCATGGATCCGGTGGCTCCTCCTGAAGATGTGCCCAGAGCACCCGCATTCCCTCGTGAGCGGCGAACGGCGGCCTGCCGTCCAGGCACTCGAACGCCACACAGCCGAGCGCGTAGATGTCGGCCGCGCCCGTCACGGGCTCACCGCGGATCTGCTCGGGCGGCATGTAGTCCAGCGACCCGAGAGCCTGGCCGGGCCGCGTCAGCACGGTGCCCTGGCTGTCCTTGGACAAGCCGAAGTCCGTGAGATACGCCGTCCCCGCGAGGTCGATCAGGATGTTGCCTGGCTTCACGTCGCGGTGCACCATGCCGGCATCCCACATGGCCTGCAGGCCGTCGGCCACCTGCGCGCAGATCGTCACGGCGGTGGCAGGATCGAGCCGGCCCTCGCGTTCAAGCTTCTGCTCGAGCGACATGCCCTCGATGAACTGCGTGGCCAGATAGGGAAGCCCCTCGTGCTCTCCCGTGTCGCGCAGCGACACCACGTGCGGGTTGCGCACCGTCTGGGCGATCCGCGCCTCGCGTGCGAACCGGCGCCGGAACGTCTCGTCCCGGGCGAGGTCCTCCTTGACCACCTTGAGCGCGACCGGCGCGCCATCGTCCGCGATCGCCTTGTACACCTTGCCCATCGCGCCCACTCCCACGAACGATTCGATGAGGTACTCCCCGAAGCGGGTCCCGGTGCGATCGTGACTCATAGGACGCGATCCAGCAGATCCTGCGCCTGCTCGAGCACGCTTCCGAGGTGCTCCTCGCCGTTGAAGCTCTCGGCATACAGCTTGTTGACGTCCTCCGTCCCCGATGGGCGGGCCGCGAACCAGGCGCTCCCCGTAGTGACCTTCAGCCCGCCGAGGGGGGCGCCGGACGGTGCCGCGGTGAGGACCTGCTCTATCGGGTCGCCCGCGAGCTCGGTCGCGTCGACGTCATCCGGGGAGAGGGCTGCCAGGGCGCGCTTCTGCTCGGGGGTCGCGGGACTGTCGATCCGGCGGTAGACCGGCGCGCCGTGGCGCTCGGTCAGCTCGGTGTAGCGCTCGCCCGGCTCCTTGCCGTCACGGGCGGTCATCTCGGCCGCGAGCAGGCACATGATCAGCCCGTCCTTGTCGGTCGACCAGGGGCTTCCGTCATGACGGAGGAAGCTGGCCCCCGCGCTCTCCTCGCCGCCGAACGCCAGCGTTCCCTCGAGCAGGCCGCTGACGAACCACTTGAAGCCCACCGGAACCTCCTCGAGCCGTCGCCCCAGGCCGGCCGCGACCCTGTCGATCATGCTGCTCGACACCATCGTCTTGCCGACGCCCGTATCCGGGCTCCAGCCCGGGCGCGAGCCGCCGAACAGGTACGCGATCGAGGCGGCGAGGTAGTGGTTCGGATTGAGCAGCCCCGCGCTGCGGGTGACGATGCCGTGTCGATCCGCGTCGGGGTCGTTCGCGAAGGCGACGTCGAAGCGGTCCTTCAGCGAGATCAGGCCCGCCATCGCGTCGGGTGAGGAGCAGTCCATCCGGATCTTGCCGTCGTGGTCCGGCGGCATGAACGAGAAGGTCGGGTCGACCCGGTCGTTGACCACGTCGAGGTCGAGGCCGTAGCGGCTGCCGATCGCCTGCCAGTAAGCGACGCTCGCGCCGCCCAGCGGATCGACCCCGAGCCGAAGCCCCGCGCCGGCGATGGCGTCGAGGTCGACTACGGCCGGCAGGTCTTCGACGTAGGCGGAGCGATAGTCGTGTTGGCGCGAACGCTCCGCGGCCTCGTCGTAATCCAGCCGGCGCACGCGGCGAAGGCTTCTCCGCAGCAGCTCGTTGGCGGTGTCCTGAATCTGGCGCGTGACGCCGGTGTCCGCGGGCCCGCCGTGCGGCGGGTTGTACTTGAAGCCTCCGTCCTCCGGCGGATTATGGGATGGCGTGATCACGATCCCGTCCGCCGTGTCCCCGCCGCGCGCGTTGTGCGTGAGGATCGCGTGCGAGATCGCCGGGGTCGGCGTGTAGCCGCCCTCGGAGTCGACCGCCACCTCGATCCCGTGTGCCACCAGCACCTCCACCGCGGTGCGGTAGGCGGGTTCCGACAGCGCATGCGTGTCACGGCCCAGGAACAGCGGGCCGCTGATGCCCTCCGCCGCGCGGTAGCGCGCGATCGCCGCGCTGATCGCGACGATGTGGTCCTCCGTGAAGGTCCCCGCGAGCGAGCTGCCGCGATGACCCGACGTTCCGAACGACACCGCTTGATCCGGGTCGGACGGATCCGGGTGCTCGTCGTAATAGGCCGCGACAAGCCGATCCAGGTCGACCGCCCCAGCTGTGCTCACGGCGCTACCTCCAGTTCAGGTCCGACTTCCCTGTCTTCCGGTCGAACACCACCCAGCGCATGCCCACGATAGAGCCGCCCCCCGGAACCAGGTAGGTCAGGCAGGTGCTGTAGGACGCGTCCGGCGGCAGCTTCTTCGGCGTCTTCGACGGACAGCGGGGGAAGTCTCCGAAGAAGATCACGGACCTCTGCCTCTGCCCGCGATCGTCGATGCCGTCGATGTAGGTCGCGGGCGAGCCCCCGCTGAGGTCGCCGCGCCCGACGTTCTTCGCCTTGACCTTCACGTAGTACGGCGTCGCCGTCTTCTGCTCGGCGGTCAGCTGTACGTTCTTGAAATCGGAGATTGAGCCCTTCTCGATCGGGCTCGGCGTGATCGCGACCACGCTCTTGACGTGAGTTGAGGCGTCCTCGTAGGCGATCACCGCGGTGCTGCCCAGCTTGAGGGTGCTGCCGACCGGCGTCAGCTTGCCCGGAGCGGCCTTCTCGGAGGTCGACTTGGTGCCCGCGCTGCCCGTGGTGGTCGCAGCGGCTGCAGCGGCCTGCGTCGAGCTGCCGCCGCCGTTTCCCTCGCTGATGAGGCCGATGACCGCGGCGGCAACTCCCGCCGCCACCAGCGCCACGCCTCCGATCAGCGGCCAGCGGATGCCGCGTCGCTCGACCGCCGGCGCGGCGGGCGGCGGGGCGGCGGGCGGCGGGGCGGCGGGCGGCGGGGCAGCCGCTTGCGCTGCCATCCGAGTCTGCGGGGCGACAGCGGGTGCGCTCAGGATCGTGGCCTGCGCGCCGCCTTCCAGCTGGAGCGTGGTCTGCCCGAGCTTGATCGTGTCTCCCGGTCCGAGCACGCGAGGAGCGTCGATTCGCGCGCCGTTGACGAACGTGCCGTTCGTCGAACCAAGATCCTCGACCAGGATCTCGCCGGACTCGAGCCGGCGAAGGCGCGCATGCTGACGAGAGATCTCCGGATCGTTCCCGAGGCTGCCCGGGCCGGTTTCGGTACGGCCGATCGTGAGCTCTTGTTCAACGAGCAGCTCACGTCCTGCCGAAGGTCCATCGACCACGCGGAGCTGCGGTCCAGCCACGCACCGACCCTACCCAGCGGCTCCCGGCATAGCAACCGGGCCGGGCAGACTCTTTCCGCACGCGGGAGGCGCGCTCTAGCGCCCCGGGCAGGATTCGAACCTGCGACCTAACGGGTAGAAGCCGTCCGCTCTAATCCACTGAGCTACCGGGGCTCGGCGCTCAGAATAGCCAGGTAAGGGTGGGGTTCCGGGGCGGGGCGGTGCATTACGCTGCCGCATCATGACCGCTTCAGTCGCGCCACAAACCGCCCTGGCGGTCGAGCCGCCCGCGGACATCCCCCGCGACATCTTCGACGCCGCCGTCGCGACCTTCCTGGACAGCCGTCGCCTGGACATGCGCGCGCTGGCGGGCGAGCTCGGGATCTCGCGCGCGACTCTCTACCGCCACGCCGGCGGACGCGACCGGCTGCTCGGTGAGGTGCTCTGCTACCGCACCCGCCTGGCGCTGGCGGCGGCGGCCGCGAACACCGACCGGCTGAAGGGCGAGAAGCGCGTGGTGACGATCTTCGAGCGCTTCATGCGGATGGTCCAGGCGAGCGCCCCGCTGCACCGGTTGCTCGAGTCCGAGCCGGAGACCGCGCTGCGCCTTCTCACCTCCAAGCACGGGCCGGTGCAGCGGCGGGTGATCGACGGCCTCGAGCGGCTGCTCGCGCACGAGGAGGCGAACGGATATCTCCGTCTCGGCGTGGAGCCCGCCCCGCTCGCGTACGCGATCGTGCGCATCGGCGAGAGCTTCCTCTACGCCGACGTGATCGCCGACAACGACCCCGACGTGGACCAGGCGGTCACGCTCGTGGCAAGGCTGTTGCGCGCCGAATGACGCTCGAGCAGCTGCTGCGGCGGCAGAACTCGTTTCTGGCCGTCTTCGACCTTGCGCTGGGCAGCGCCGCGCTGCTGGCGCCGGACCAGACGCTTCGGTTGATCGGCCACGACGCGCCGTCGGAGGACGCCCGGCACCTCTTTCGCCGCTGCGGTCCGATCTGGCTGACGTTCTCCGCTGCCCACTGGATCGCGCTCGCGCGCGGGAAGCCGCAGGACTGGTGGGGGCTCGCCTGGCTGCGCGGCACCGAGATGGCCACCGACATCGTGTGGGCCGAATCGCCCGCGGTCAGCAGGCCGGGCGCGAAGGCGGGCCTGCGCCTGGCGGGCGCGTACAACGTGGCGGTCGCGCTGGGCTTCGCCTGGATGGCCAGGCGCTCGGCTGACTAGCGGCTACGCGGCACGGGTCACGTAGTGGGCGCTCGAGCGGTGCACGCGCCGGCGTGAGTCGAGCTCGACGACCTCGATCGCGTCGCGCCCCGCGACCGACCGGTAGTGAATTGCGATCGAGCTGACGCCCGCGTAGGAGGCGATCGGCTCGAACCGCAGGTCCGGGAAGGTCCGCAGACCGGTCTGGAAGTAGCGGCGCAGCTCCTTCAGACCGTGGAGGGTCCCGTCCCGCACGCCCTCGAGCGTGACGGCGAACGGCGAGACGAAGGTCACGTCGTCGCGGTAGTGGGCGAGCACGCGGTCGAGGTCGTGCGCGTTCCAGGCGGCGATCCAATCGGCGGCGAAGTCTTCGGTCAGCGAGGGAGATGGCATTGGGTTCCTTTACAGATTGGACTGTGAGTGGGATCATTGCGTCCCAGTGGACTGCACGTCGAGTGCCAATCTCAGAAAAGTGGACTGATGGCCTACGAACCGGTCCTCGCGGGCCTCGGCGACTGGCGCGCCGGCGGCGGCCCGCTCTTCGAGCGGCTGACGATCGCGCTCATCCGCGCCGCCCAGCAGGGAGCGCTGCCGGGCGGCGGGGAGCTGCCGCCCGAGCGCGCGCTCGCGGCCGAGCTGGGAGTGAGCCGCGCGACGGTGGCCGCCGCCTACCGCGAGCTGCGCGACCGCGGGCTTGCCGTGACCCGGCACGGAAGCGGCACCGTGATCCGCAGCGTCCTGCCGCCGCCGGGCGGCGCCTCCTCCCCCGCCGTCGCCGGTCTTCTCGCGCGCGCGGGCGAGGCCACGCCGGTGATCGACCTGTCGGTGGGCGCGCCCGACTTCGACGAGCTGATCGCCGGCCTCGAGCTCGGCGGCACCGCTCTTCGCGGCCAGGTGGTGGAGGGCCACGGCTACGCGCCGCTCGGCTGGCCCACCCTGCGCGCGGCGGTGGCGGAATGCCTGTCGCGTAGCGGTGGGCCCACCTCGCCAGAGGAGGTGCTGATCACGAACGGCGCGCAGGAGGCGATCGCGTTTGCGGTGGGGATCGCGGCGAGCGACGGACGGCGGATCGCGGTCGAGTCCCCCGGCTACCCCGGCGCGCTGGACGCGATCGCGCGCGCGGGCGGGCAGCCGGTGGCGGTGCCGCGCGACAGCGGCGGCCTGCGCGTGGACAGCCTCAAGCGCCTGATCGAGGACCAGCACCTGCACGCGCTCTACCTGGCGCCGTCGGTGAACAACCCCACCGGCGGCCGCACCGCCGGCCACCGCCGCGAGCGGCTGGCCGCGCTCGCCGCCGAGCACGACTTCACGATCGTCGAGGACGTGGTGCTCGACGAGCTGCGCTACGACGGCGATCCGGGCGCGCCGCTCTGGTCGCTCGCCCCCGAGCGGGTCTTGGCCGCCGGGTCGCTGAGCAAGGTGGCCTGGGGCGGCTTGCGCGTGGGCTGGCTGCGGGCGCCGCGGCCGGTGGTGCTGCGCCTCGCGCGCGTGAAGGGAGCGCTGAACCTGGGCGTGGGAGCGTTCGATCAGCTCGCCGCGCTGGAGCTCCTCGAGCGCTACGACGAGATCTGCGAGAGCCGCCGGCGTCAGGCGGAGGCGCACATGCGAGCGCTGCACGAGGCACTGGCACGCGAGCTTCCCGACTGGCCGGTCGAGCCGGCCGAGGGCGGCTGGTCCCTGTGGGTGCCGCTACCGAGCGGCAGCGCGGCCGCCTTCGCCCAGGTGGCGCTGCGCCACGGAGTGGCGGTGGCGCCGGGCGGCGCGAGCAGTCCCGACCAGGACTTCCCGGACTGCGCGCGCGTCTGCTTCGGCCCGGCGCCACCGCTGCTCGAGGAGGCCGCCCGCCGTCTGGCCGCGGCGTGGAGCGAGTTCGTGCCCGCCGCCGCGCCCGTCACAACACTCACCGGCGCCTAGGCGCACGGCTTGGCGGCCACCATTCGACCGCGCGGGAACGGACGAAGGCTGAACCCGCGCAGGAGGCGCGGCTTGTCGACGTCCGCCGCCATGCGGGCCCGTGCCGCGACGACCAGCGACTCGCGCTGGAGAGCCGCGTTGTGCTGCTGTGCGATATGTGAGTTGAGCATCATGCGGGCAGCATCGCCTCGCCCCTTCTGAATCCGAAGAGATTTAGACTGGGCTTAATGCTCGTGATGCGCTTCGGCCGGACGGACCTCGCGAACGTGCGCTTCGCGATCTCGCCGTTGATGGAGCTCCACATGAGCGTGCGGGCGCTCGACAACCCGAGCGCGCAGGCGCTCCACCTGCCCTGGATCACCGAGGCGCTGCCGCTGACCGAGCACCTGCCCATGGACCTCCTGCACGCCTTCCATCCAGAGGGCGCATACGCCCCTGACTTCATCCACCCCCCGCCCACCACCCCGCTCGGCGAGTTCGAGGACGAGGTCGAGAAGATGCTGGCCACGCCGCCGAAGCAGGTGACCGCCGAGGTGAGCTTCGCCTACCGGGACCGGCAGCTACCCGCGGTTCTCCAGCCGTTCATCGACCATCCGAGGGCGGCGGTGACGCACCTGGCGGAGGTGGTCCGCGAGTACTGGAGGCTGACGCTCGCGCCGTACTGGGAGCGGCTCCGCGCGCTGCTCGAGGGCGACGTGCTCTACCGCGCGAGACAGATGGCGGACGGCGGTGCCGAGGCGCTGTTCGCCGACATCCACCCCGAGGCGCGCTACTTCGACGACGCGCTCCACATCGAGAAGCCCTTCGAGGAGGACATGTCGCTCGACGGCCGCGGTCTGCTGTTCGTACCGAGCGCGTTCGGCTGGCCCAAGCTGCTCGCGCTCACCGAGCTGCCCTGGCAGCCCACGCTGATGTATCCCGCACGGGGCGTGGCCACCCTCTGGGATCCTGGCCAGGCCGCGGCGCCGGAGGCGCTCGCGCAGCTCCTGGGCCGCCGCCGCGCTGCGGTGCTCAGCGCGCTCGGCGCGCCGCTGTCCACCACCGAGCTGGCGCGATCCCTCGGGCTGTCGGCGGCCAGCGTCTCGCAGCACCTGGCAGTGCTGCGTGATGCGGGCCTGGTGAACGGGCACCGCGTCGGGCGGGCCGTCCTCTACATGCGCTCGCCCACCGGCGAGACTCTGGCCGCCGGATAGGCTCGGCTCCGATGACCACTCCCACCGCCGAGCGCCGGCTCGAGAACCCGAAGATCGGCGACGTCGTGACGATGGTCGAGACGTCCGCCGAGAGCGGTGGCGAGCGGACATTGCTGCGGGTCGAGCTCCAGCCGGGTGGCGGCACGCCGCCGCACTTCCACAAGACCTACGCCGAGCGCTTCACCGCCGTGGACGGCACCGTGACGGTCCACGTGAACGGCAGCGATCACGACCTGGCGCCGGGCGAGTCCGCCGAGGCGCCCGCCGGCAGCCGCCACTTCTTCAAGAACCGGACGGACGAGGTGATCGTCTTCGAGGTCGAGCTCCGGCCCGGCCACGCGGGATTCGAGAGGGCGGGCTGGATCGGCTACGGCCTGGCGGCCGACGACCGCACCAACGGCAAGGGCATTCCGAAGAACCCGCTGCACCTGGCGCTGTTGCTCGAGATGTCGGAGATGCGGCTGCCGGGCGTGTATTCCGCGCTCGAGCCGCTGCTCGAGCTGCTCGCGCGCGTGGCCCGCCGGCGAGGCGTCGACCGCGAGCTCGAGCGCCGGTACGTGCCGCCTGGCGTCTAGAGCCAGCCGAAGCCGACGCCGAACACGAGGCCCATGGTCACGTCGATGGCGGCCAGCACGCCGACGCGGGTCCAGCGCTTGCGCCCGGTGGGAGCGTCGAAGACCCACGCCGCGAACAGGTAGAACCAGAGGTAGCCGAAGATCACGATCAGCGGCACGAACGGCGTGTTCCACCACCAGTACTCCCAGTGGAACGTGCCGGAGGCGTGGAGGAACAGCTCCACCGCAACGCTGACGAGCGACAGTCCGAGCGCGACCGCGAACCGGTTCGGCATGCCCAGGACGCGCGCGCCGCGGTCGGCCGGCAGCAGCTTCGCGTACACGATTCCCGCGAGCGCGAACATGAACGAGATCTCGACGTTCAGCCCGATCAGGAACTGGTAGGCGGTCGGGCCCGTGGTGGCCCAGAGCGGCGCGCGATCGCTGGCCTGGAGCACGAGCGAGTTGACGATCTCGTTGAACCAGTCCGCGAGCCAGACCGCCAGGCCCGCGGCGATGATGTCGAAGCGCCGGCGCTCGTACTCGTTCGCGTAGACGTAGATCACGAACGCGAGCAGGGCGACGGCATACCACTTGAACAGCGAGGGATCGCGGACGAGCCGCTCGGCCTCGAGGGTGTCTGGGGTGCGAGCGGCGAGGAGGCTCAACGGGCGCAGCCTATGGATGGTTGAGGGCACGCCGCCGGCTGCATCCGGGCTCGTTGGGTTCACAGCCGGCGCGCGCGACCTCGAGGGGACTCGCTTCCACGGCGTGTCCCCTGCCCGCAGGGCGACCATCCCACAGGTCGACGCGCTAAGTCAACATTCTCTGAGCGGTCGCGATCGCGTGGTAAGCGTGCGGACTATCGCCGCCGTCCGTCAACCACCGCCGCGACCACCGGGTGGTCCTCCACCGAGTCGGGCTCGGGCATCCCGTGCCGCGCCCGCAGCGCCGCGAACTCGGGGCCCGCCGCGAACGCCTCGAACACCTCGCGGGTCGGGCAGGTGTCCACGAGCAGGATGCCGTCGGGCGCGCGGAGGCAGAGCTGGAGCCCGATGTTCCCCGCGGGAACGTCCGCGAGCATCGCCTCGTAGCGCCTGACGAGGTCGTCGGCGTCGCCGCTGAACTTCCAGATCGACGCGTGCATCAGAGTCGCGTCCAGTGCGTGCGCACGTACGGGCGGCTGAAGCCGAGGCGGCCGAACAGCTCGTAGGCGGGCGTGTCCATCGCGTCCGAGGGCGCCTCGATGTCCGCGATGAAGCCGCGGGCGCCCAGCGCCAGGCCGTCCTCGACGATGTATGTGCAGAGCGCCGCGTCGGGCCCGTAGTCGTCCCAGTGGACGCCGGGCACCGGGCCGTCGATGCCGAGCCAGGCGATGCCATCGCTGCCGATGTACATGCTGCGCCCGGCCACGATCCCGGCGCCGTCGCGCGCCGCGTAGTGGTGCCACCCCGGCCGATCCACCAGCGCCCGCAGCCAGCCGCCCGTGTTTAGCCGGTACACGCTCTGGATGAACTCGGCCCACTCCCCGGCGGTCGTGGCGGTCACCCGCTCGACCGCGTATTCGACCGCTGGTGGGGCCATCGCCGGCCGCCCGTCGCGCACGATCCGGTCCTGCGCGTCGAACGGCTCGAGCCCGCGGTCGCGCAGCCACCGCTCGTACTCCGCGGGCCGGCAGTGCGGCAGCGACTGCAGCAGGAACATCTCGATGCCCGCGCGGGAGTAGCCGTCGAGGATGTCGTCGAGCGCCTCCTCGGTGGCCGGCTCGATCACCCCGAGACCGATCGTGCGGCTGAAGTAGCGGCGGCCCGTGGCCGCCCAGTTGATCACGAGCGCGCCCGCCATCTCGCGAAAGCCGACGCCGGCCGCCGAGGCGAAATCGGGCGGCGCCGCCTGAAACATGTCCCGCCACGCGCGCGCCTCCACCCGCTCGATCGCGGCAGCGCCCGCCAGGTCGACGGGCGCCGTGTCCATCACCGCGGTGCGCATCAGCTCGCCTGAAGCGCCGCCACGTTGCGGCCGATGGTCTCCATCGTCCGCATGAGCTCGGCGGTCGGGCTGAACTCGATGATCTCCGTGCCGGCGCTGATCACGGGGATGTGGCCCGGCGGCGCGTAGTACGCGTCACCCGTCTCGTACGTCTCCTCGTGATCCGCGAAGCGGAAGGTGATGCCGCCCGTGACCACGTAGCCCCAGTGCTCGCTCTGACAGCGGTCGTCAGGCAGGCCCTTCAGCACGGGCGTGCCGTCGGCGTCCTCCCGGAACGTCTCGAAGCCGACCGTGTAGCCGCCGAGCTCCTCGTAGCGGCCCTCCATCACGCCCATGTCCTCGACTCGCGAGGCGGACTCCTTCGAAGCCTTTGGCATCTCCGCTCCTCTCGTAACTAGACAGTGTGTCTAGATGCTGTGTGTGCGCAGCCTACCGCTGTCCGGATCACATGTCTAGACTTGATGTCCAGTGCCGGCCCGCGCCTACAGCCCCCGCCGCCGTCCCGAGCGGACCGAGCGCACCCGCGAGCGGATCATCGGCGCGGTGCACGAGCTGCTCGGCGAAGGCACGTTCCACGAGTCCACCGTCGAGCAGGTGGCCGAGCGCGCCGGCGTCTCGCGAGCCACGCTCTACCAGCACTTCAACTCCCGGCTCGAGCTGGTCGACGCGATCTGCGACACGCTCGCCGTGAACCCCGCGCTGCTCGCGATCAGGGACGCGGTCGCGCTGCCGGACACGGACGAGGCGCTCGAGCAGCTCTTCGCCAACACCGTGAGGTTCTGGTCGTCAGAGGACCGCGTGCTGAGCCAGCTATACGGGGTCGTCGCGGTGGATCCCGCGGCGCAGGCGTTCGTGGACAGGCAGTACGACGACCGCCGGGGAGAGCTCGAGCGCCTGGCGCGCCGGCTGAAGCGCAAAGGCCTCAGCGAGCGCTCGGCGCTCGGCACCCTGATGCTGCTCACGAGCTACGACACGTTCCGCGAGTTGCGCCGGGCCGGCCTTGGCGATCGCGAGACCACCAAGAAGCTGCAGGAGACCGCGCGGGCGCTGTTGGGCTAGCGCCTCGTACGCCGCGCCGGTCGGCCGATTCCGCCGGGGGACAACTCCCGCCCCCGCAGCTTCTCCTCGATCGTGATCCGGGGCTCGCGACCCCCAGGTTTGTTACAACGCCCGGATGACGCCCGCCGGCGACGATCCCACTGTCTTCTGCGCCACGGCAGACGAGTGGGACGCCTGGCTCGCGGCCAACCACGAGACGGCCACCGGCGTCTGGCTGCGAATCGCCAAGAAGGGCTCGGGGGTGGAGAGCGTCCGTTATCCGGAGGTGCTCGACAGCGCGATCGCCCACGGCTGGATCGACGCGGTGCGGCACGCGGACGACGACACGCACTTCCTCCAGCGCTTCACGCCGCGCGGGCCGCGCAGCAAGTGGTCGAAGATCAACCGCGCCAAAGCCGAGAAGCTGATCGCCGAGGGCCGCATGACCGAGCGCGGCATGCGCGAGGTGGAGAAGGCCAAGGCGGACGGCCGCTGGGCCGCGGCGTACCAGTCGCAGAGGAACATGGCGGTGCCGCCCGACCTGCAGCAGGAGCTCGATGCGGACCCGAAGGCACGCGAGTTCTTCGAGTCGCTGAGCAGCCAGAACCGCTACGCGATCCTCTATCGGCTGCACGACGCAAAGCGCCCCGAGACGCGCGAGCGGCGGCTGAAGCAGTTCGTGGAGATGCTCAAGAAGCGGGAGACGCTGCACCCATGAGCGGTCCGCCGCGGGTGCGCGAGACCGTGGGTGCGCTGTCCGACGCGTCGGCGATGATTCCCGCACGGAATCGAGCCTGATCCAGCGCCTGCTGTTCCGTTGGGCCTTCAACGTCGTGGCCCTGTTCGTCGCGGCGTGGGCCCTCTCCGGAATCAGCTACGGCAACGACTGGTGGACGCTCTTCCTCGCGGCGGTCGTGTTCACCGTCGTGAACATGATCGTCAAGCCGATCCTCACGCTGCTGTCGATCCCGTTCATCGTCGTCACGCTCGGGTTCGCCTACATCCTCATCAACGTCCTGATGCTCTACATCACGGACTGGCTGGTCCAGGACTTCGACATCAAGAACTTCGGCGCCGGGCTGCTCGGCGCGCTGATCGTCAGCTTCGTGAACCTGATCCTGCACGTCGCCTTCGGCAGGCCGGACAGGCAGAGCTAGACGTCGTAGGTCGTCAGCTCGAGCCGGTTCCCGTCCGGGTCGACGAAGTAGAGCGACTCGGACACGTGGTGGTGCTCGATCTCGAACTCGATCCCGGCCTCCCGCAGGTCCTCTCGGGCCAGCTCGAAGTTCTCGCGGTCCACGCGGAAGGCCATGTGCCGGAAGCCGTTGCCCCGGCCGGCTTCCTTGAACAGCGCCATCCCCCCGTGCTCGGCCATCATCGCGAGCGGCGTGTCGCCCCAGGCGCCCTCGTGCGCACGTTCGAGGCCGAGCACGTCGCGGTAGAAGGCCTCGGACGCGCGCTGGTCCGCCACCCCGAACGCCACGTGATCGACGCCCTGGACGCGGAAGCGCACGGGCTCAGGCGCGCAGCTCGGTGGGCAGGTCGAAGAGCGGGAACAGCTCGGGGTAGATGAACTGGTTCACGTGCTCGATCTTCCCGTCCGAGCTGTCGAGGATGGCGATGCCCCACGGCTTCCACAGGCCCTCGCCGGCCGGCTTGTACGACGCATAGCCGGGCTTGCCGTTGGCCTCGATGAGCAGCAGGCGCGACCCCCGGCAGCCCTTGCCCTGACCGAAGAACCACTTGAAGATCTCGGTCGGCCCCTGGAGCCAGAGCTCGTACGGGGGCATCGTGAAGGTCGCGTCCTCGTGGAGCAGGGCGACGAGCGCCTCGATGTCGTAGCGCTCGAACGCGTCCACGTACTTGGCGAGCAGGTCGCGCTCCTCGTCGCCGTCGACCTCGCTCAGCCGCCCGGCGTCCACGTCGGTCTCGTCGAGCGTGGCCCGCGCGCGCTGGAGCGCGCTGTTCACGGATGCCACCGACGTGTCGAGCAGCGCCGCCACCTCGGTGGCCTGCCAGCGCAGCACCTCGCGCAGGATCAGCACCGCCCGCTGCTTGGGCGGCAGGTGCTGGAGCGCGGCCACGAACGCCAGCCGCAGCGTCTCCTTGGCCTGGGCCACCTCGGCCGGATCGCCGTCGGCGGGCACGACCTTTGCGTCGGGCATCGGCTGGATCCACATCTCCTCCGGCAGCCCCGAGTCGATCGTGGTGTCCGCCATCGAGGGCGAGTTCAGGTCCATCGGCCGCGCGCGCTTCTTCGAGCCCTCGAGCATGTCGAAGCAGACGTTGCTCGCGATCCGGTACAGCCACGAGCGCAGCGCCTCCGGGCTCTCGAGCTTGTCGACGTTGCGCCAGGCGCGCACCATCGTCTCCTGCACAGCGTCCTCGGCATCGAACCCCGAGCCGAGCATGCGGTAGCAGTAGCCGGTCAGTTCCCGCCTGTACTGCTCCAGATCGAGCTCTGTTGCCAGGGCATCTCGAGTAGCCACGCCTGCCCATGGTAGGACGGCCGATTAGTTTGTGTCTGCCGGGCCGTCTGATGAGTGATGGACTCGAACGACCGTCTGTCCTTCCTCGGCAGAGAGCTTCCGGCATCGTTCGTTGTGAAAGTCCTCACCCTCCCGCCGGGCGACGAGGAGCCCTACAGCGAGGCCGACTGGGCCGACGCCATCGTGATCGTCGAGAGCGGCGAGCTCGAGCTCGAATGCACCAGGGGCGGCAGCCGAAAGTTCCGCCGGGGTGCGATCCTATGGTTCGCCGGCCTTCCACTTCGCACGCTGCGAAACCGCGGACTCGAGCCTGTGGTGCTTACGGCGGTTTCGCGTGCGGCGATGAGTTTCGTGCCCCGGGCCGGTCTCAGTTGTGGAGTCGATCGTGAACCAGGAGGAGAACACCATGACTGAGGCCCAGCTGGCAGACCGCTCGAGGTGGATCGCGTTGTACGTGCTCTGCGCGGGCATGCTGATGATCGTTCTCGACGCCACCGTGGTGAACGTGGCGCTGCCGACGATCCAGACCGACCTCGGCTTCTCGTCGTCCTCGCTCGCGTGGGTGATGAACGCCTACCTGATCGCGTTCGGCGGGCTGCTGCTGCTCTCGGGGCGCCTGGGCGACCTGATCTCGCGGCGCGGGATCTTCCTGGTCGGCCTGACGGTGTTCACGATCGCCTCGCTGGTGTGCGGCGCGGCGCAGAGCCCCGAGATGCTCGTGGGCGCGCGCTTCGTCCAGGGCGTGGGCGGAGCGATGACCTCCGCCGTGATCCTCGGCATGATCGTGACGATGTTCTCGGACCCGCGGGAGCAGGCGAAGGCGATCGGTGTCTACGCGTTCGTCGCCTCGGCCGGCGGTTCGATCGGCCTCCTGCTCGGCGGCGTGATCACACAGGTCATCAACTGGCACTGGATCTTCTGCGTGAACATCCCGATCGGCATCGCCACCGGGGTGGCCGCCACTCGCCTCCTGGCCAAGGACCGCGGGATCGGCTTCGGCAGCGGCGCCGACATCCCCGGCGCGGTGCTCATCACGAGCGGCCTGATGCTGGCCGTCTACACGATCGTCAAGCCGGCGGCCGAGAATGGCTGGGGCGACCCGACGACGCTGCTGTTCCTCGCCGGCTCGCTGGCCCTGATCGTGGCGTTCGTGGTCCGCGAGGCCACCGCCAAGAACCCGCTGATCCCGCTGCGGATCTTCCGCTCGCGCAACGTCAGCGGCGCCAACCTGATCCAGGCGCTGACCGTGGCCGGCATGTTCGGCACCTTCTTCCTGGGCACGCTCTACCTGCAGCGCATCCTCGGCTACGACGCCCTCGAGACCGGCCTCGCGTTCCTGCCCACGTCGCTGGTGATGGGCACCGTCTCGCTGAAGTTCTCCGAGCGGCTGTTCATGCGCTTCGGCGCGCGCACCACGCTGATCCCGGGTCTGGCTCTGATCGCGCTCAGCCTGGCGTGGCTGGCCCGCGCACCGGGAGACGGCGAGTACTGGACGGCCGTGTTCCCCTCGATGATCGTCCTGGGCGCCGGCGTGGGCACCGCCTTCCCGGCCCTGATGACGCTGTCGATGTCGGGCGCCACGCCGCAGGACGCCGGCCTGGCCTCGGGCCTCGTGAACACCACGATGCAGGTGGGCGGCGCGCTCGGCCTGGCCGTGCTGGCCACGCTGGCGGCGACCCGAACCGACCACGCCGTGGCGTCCGGCCACAGCCACGCGGCAGCGCTGCTGTCGGGATACCACCTGGCGTTCGCCATCGGCGCCGCCCTGGTGGTCCTCTCCCTGATCGTTGCGATCGTCGTGCTCAAGCCGGAGCGGGTGGCCGCCGCGGAGCACGCCATCGAGGGCGAGCCGGTCTACGCCGACGCCGTCTGAGACAGGCGCCGGCCCGGGGGGACACGTGCTGAGGCGGGCGGCGCCGCAAACCGCGCTTTGGGCTCGGTTAAGGAGGCTTGCGTGAAGCCGCGCGGCGGGATTACGATCGCCCTCACGAGGCGCCACCTATAGAAAGGACTGGCCCATGTCCGACGATCCGAAGGCCGCAGTTCAGCGCTTCTACGACGCCGTGAGCGCCGGCGACCTGGACGTGATCGACGAGGTTCTCACCGACGACTTCATCGAGCACGAGGAGTTCCCCGGAATCGAGCCCAACAAGCAGGGCGTCAAGCAGTTCTTCGCGCTGTTCCGGACCTCGTTCCCCGACCTGCGGCTGGACGCCCACGAGATCGTTCTGGAGGACGATCTCATGTGCATCCGCTGCACGATGTCGGGCACGCACGAGGCCGAGTTCATGGGGCTGCCGCCGACCCACAGGCGCTTCGAGGTCGAGGGCATCGACATGGTGCGGGTTCGCGACGGGCGCTTCAGCGAGCACTGGGGAGTGTTCGACTCGCTGGCGATGATGCAGCAGCTCGGCGCGATCCCGGAGCCGGCGCGGGCGTAGCTGTGGAGCAGCGCCAGGCAAGCGCACACGCCGCTTGGCTCAACCTGGAGCATCCCGATCGCGAGCACTTCGAGTGGGTCGCGATGGGCCAGGGTCCAGGGAAGTGGGCGGTCGTGCGGATGGCGCGGCGAAAGCGGGTCGACCCGCTGAAGGCCACGACCGCGGCAGTGCCGAAGCCGCCCCATCCGGAGTCGCCGACTTCCGGCCCGATGGGCGACCTTCCGTTCCGCTGAAAGCACGAGGGTCAGGGGTCATTCGTCCGGCCGCGCCGGCGCGTCACCTCCCGTACCCCAGATGGAGGAGGGCAGCTTCGCGCGGCGAACAGGGCTCCGGCCCCTCGCAATGCCCTTCGGACTCAACAAGCAGACGCTGACGATCGCTCCGCGGCCCGGAGGCGCGGTCCCCCCTTTCTGGGTCGACATGGTCGAGACCGCGCTACTCGGCCGAGCTCAGATCGAGCGCACCGAGGAGGGCCTCGAGCTGACGCTGTTCGGACGGCCGGAGGTGGTCGCAGAGCGCGTGTGCGCCGCGCTCACCTCCGCGTTGGGCGAGGGCTGGGAGCCCTCGCTGGAGGTTCGTGCTGCGGGCGAAGCTCCCGCTCCACCCCGCAGGAAGTCGTTGACGAGCACCAGGTACTAGAGGCCGCTGACGAGTAGCTTGGGAGGCGTGGCCAACCGGACACGCGTCCTCGTCTACGGATCGATCGTCGCGGTATTCGTGCTCGCCGGCCTTGCGCGCCTGCTCATCGACGGCTTCGGCGCCGCGGTGGCATCGCTCACCGTGATGTCCCTCTGCCTCGGCGCGATCGTGCTGCTCGTCTTCTACGAGGTCGGCCTCAGCGAGGACAAGGCGCGGGCCGAGGAGGAGGCCGCGCGGCGAGAGCGGAGCGCGGGCCCCGTGCACCATGAGCCGCAGCCGCCCTCGCCTCAGCGCCGGCCGAGGTAGCTAGAGCTCGTCGAGCAGCCTCTCGACGCGGCCCGCGATCTCGTCGCGGGTGGCGCGGACCTCCTCGATCGGACGGCCTGCCGGATCAGGAAGATCCCAGTCGATGTAGCGCTTGCCCGGGATGTAGGGGCACTCGTCGCCGCAGCCCATCGTCACGACCACGTCCGCCCACTCCGCCAGCTCGCGGTCCAGCCTGCGCGGCGTCCGGTCCGCCAGGTCGATGCCGAGCTCGCGCATCGCCGTCACGACCTCGGGATGCACCCGCTCGCCGGGCGTCGTGCCCGCGCTCATCGCCTCGTGCCGTCCCGCCGCGGCCCGCTCGAACAGCGCCTGGCTCATCTGCGAGCGGCCGGCGTTGTGGAGACAGACGAAGAGGACGCGCGCCACGCCCATCAGGCTATTTCATTGACAGTTGACGATCAAATTGATAAATATCTATGCATGGTCGAGCTCGAGCTTGCCCCGAAGACCAAGCGTGCCGCGGGCGAGCCCTGCTGCCAGCCGGTTGTCTACCCCGACGTCCAGCGTGAGGAGGCGGCGCACATGGCCGAGGTGGCCAAGGCGCTCGGCGATCCCATCCGCCTCCAGTTGGTGGACGTGCTGCGCAAGCACGCCGGCAAGGTCTGCGTCTGCGAGCTCGTGCCGCTCTTCGACGTCTCCCAGCCCACCCTGTCGCACCACCTGAAGAAGCTCCGCGACGCCGGGATCGTGGACTGCGAGCGCCGCGGCCTCTGGGCCTACTACTACGTGATTCCCGACGCATTGAAGGAGCTCTCCGCATGGCTGACCTGACCGACCACATCCGCGAGAACGTGCGCGAACGCTATGCCGCGGCCGCCCGGCAGGTGGCTGACCAGACCGGCGACGGGTGCTGCGGGAGCGAGGCGGGTTGCGGCAGCGCGGTGAAGGCGGAGGCGGCCGATTCCTTCGGCGGCCGTCTGTACGAGGAGGTGGACACCGACGGCGTGCCCGACTCCGCGGTGAGCGCCTCCCTCGGTTGCGGCGTCCCCACCGCGGTGGCCGACCTCCACGAGGGCGAGACCGTGCTCGACCTCGGCTCGGGCGCGGGCGCCGACGTACTCATCTCCGCCCGCCGTGTCGGTCCCACCGGCAAGGCCATCGGGCTCGACATGACCGACGAGATGCTCGAGCTCGCCCACCGGAACGCCGCCGACGCCGGTGTCGACAACGTCGAGTTCCTCAAGGGCTACCTCGAAGAGATCCCGCTGCCGGACGAATCGGTGGACGTCGTGATCTCCAACTGCGTGATCAACCTGTCGGGCGACAAGCCCAAGGTGCTGCGCGAGACGGCACGCGTCCTGCGATCCGGCGGGCGCTTCGCGGTCTCGGACGTGATCCGCGACCCCGACATGGACGACGCCACCCGCGCCGACATGGAGCAGTGGACCGGCTGCATCGCGGGCGCGCTGACTCGAGACGAGTTCGAGCAGGCGCTGACCGCGGCGGGCCTGACGGACATCGAGATCACCGAGACGCACCGCGTCCACGAGCACGCCGGCTCGGCGATCATCCGCGCGCGGAAGTCCTGAGCCAGACAACCGGTCGGCTCGTTCCTGCGCGAGCTGCCGCGCAAATCGGGGCGGGCGGATTCGAACCGCCGACCTCCTGCTCCCAAAGTGCCGAGACGCAGTGTCCGTAGCTTGCCGTCCCTGCCCTAGAGTGCGTCAAAGGCCGTTCAACCCATAGCCGCCTTTGCGTCCCCTTGCCATCGCTGCTTTCCAAATCTTTTCCATCCTCGGCCTCCTGCTGCTCCACGCCGCGCGTGCCTCCGCGGAATGCGGTCGGGGCGATTTCGCCCCCGCTCCCATGCCGAGGTACCTCAGTTGGTAAAGCACACGACTGAAAATCGTGGTGTCGCCGGTTCGATTTCGGCCCTCGCCACCTCCCGACCGCGCCGCCTCGCTCCTCCGCTGCTCAACTCTCCTCTGCCGGCTGGATGGCGACTCCGGATCGACAGCTCGACACGGATCGACCGCGGTGGGACCGTGGTGTTTGGCGGTTCCCCGCTACGGGTCATTCGCCTCAGCGGCCACGGCGCCACGGTGGTCAAGAGCTGGCGACGGGGTGCCGCCCTCGGCGACTCGCCCGCCGAACGGCAACTCGCGCGCCGGCTGACCGACGCCGGGCTCGCGCACCCAGACCCGCCGCCGACCGGCGATCCGAAGCAGCTGACCGTGGTCGTGCCCGTGCGTGACCGAGCAGCCGACCTTGCTCGCTGCCTGGCCACGATCGACCGGCGCTGCTCGATCGTGGTCGTCGACGACGGATCCAGAGACGGCGCGGCAATCGACACCGTGGCGCGCGCGGCGGGCGCCTCGGTCGTCCGCCTGGAGCCGGGTCGGGGACCGGCGGCAGCCCGCAACGCAGGGCTGGACGCCGCCTGCACGCCGTTCGTCGCGTTCGTCGACTCGGATTGCGTCG
>DATNBJ010000327.1:0-5572 GCA_035572055.1 Thermoleophilaceae bacterium
GATGGCCGCCGCCGCGATGCCCTTCATGAACACGCTGCGCAGCAGCTTGCGCTCCGCGGCCTGGCCGGGCTCGTCGCCCACGACCTCCACCGGCACGCCGAGCGGGCTCAGCAGCTCCGCATATGCCGCGGCGCCCGAGCCGGAGACGAGGCAGGGGGTGCGCAGTCCGTGGCCGGGGACCGGTCCCATCAGGGCGACGTCGACGAAGCGAGCGGGCTCCACTGCCCCGGCCAGCTCCACCTTGAGCGAGGGCGGACCTGTGTTGAGGTCGGCGTAGAGCTGGCCGGCGCCGGGTGACGCGTCACGCGCCACGTCGAGCGCCACCGCCGCAGCGTTCAGGCTCATCACGAGCGCCGCGCCGCCGGCCGCCGCGGTGGCGCTGGCGGCGTGCTTCACGCCCTCGACGTCGCGCACCACGGGGTCGTAGCCGCGGACGTCGACGCCGGCCGCGGCGAGGTCGCCCGCGATCGCGGCGCCCGCCTCACCCAGGCCCAGCACCGCAACCAGATTGTCGACAATCTTGTCGCCCATCAGGACGACAGTATCACTCTGGGGCAACCACGATCTCGAGCAGCAGCGGTTCGCTTCGCGATGCGAGATTCGGGATCTCATCGTCGAGCTCGCGGAGCAATTCGTCGTGCGTGTCGATGCGCTTCGCGGGGCAGCCGAGGCCGCGCGCGATCGCCGCGATGTCGAGCTCCTGGAACGGCGGCCACGAGCTCTCCTCGCCCGCCTCGCGCGCGAGCATGTCCATCACCGCGTAGCGGCCGTTCGAGAGCACGATGATCAACGCGCCCACGTGGTAGTGCGCCGCGCTCCAGAGCGTCTGGATCGTGTACATGGACGAGCCGTCGCCGAGCACCGCGAGCACCGGCCGGTCCGGCATGCTCAGCGCGAGCCCGAGCGTGCCGGACATGCCGTATCCGAGCGCGCCGTTGGCCACGCTCACGAAGCCCCATGGCGTGCGCGCGGGAATGCGCGCGAGCAGCTCCGGGCGGGTGGACGGCGCCTCCTCCATCAGCACCACGTCGGTGGGCAGGCGCTCGGCCAGCGCGCAGAGCACGTGACCGGCGCGGAGCGGCTCGCCGGCCGCCGGCGGATCGAGCGGCGCCGGACGCTGGAACGGCTCGGGAGTGTTGCCGGAGCGCTGCTGCACGCGCTCGGCGATCCCGGCGCAGGCGTCCGCCACGGACCCGAGCAGCGCGAGGTCGGCCGGGCTGCGGTGCACCTCCTCGGGGTCGTCGCTGATCACGGCGATGCGAGTTCCGGGCTCCACCATCGGCCCCGGCTCGTACATGTAGCCGCGGAACGCCCAGGTGCCCGCGGTGAGCACGAGGTCGTGCGGCGCCAGCGTCTTGCGCATCAGCGGGCGGGCCCAGTGCAGATGGCCGGCGAACAGCGGGTGATCCTGCGGGAAGCCCGGCCGGTTGCAGAAGGGGTCCTGCCACACGGGGCAGTCGAGCTTCTCGGCGAGCGCGACGAGCGCCTTCCACGCCTCGTCGCCGGCCGCACCGGCGCCCACCACGATGGTGGGCGAGCTCGCGTCCTCGATCAGGTCGGCCATCTCCGCGATGTCGTTCGGGTTCACCGCGGGAGTGCTCAGCACCCGCGCGGGCGCGGTCACGGTGATGTCCTCGTCGGCTAACTCGGCCCAGTCGCCCATGGGGACCACCACGAGCGCGGGACCGCGCTGGTTCATCGCCTCGTGCCACGCGCGTGCGATCGCGCCCGGGACGTCCTGCGGGCGCACCGGCAGGTTCGACCACACCGGGTACTCGCCGGCCACGCGCTCGAGTGCGCGGCCGGTGAGGAAGGGGGAGAGCGCCAGGTGGCGGCGGTCCTGCTGGCCGACCACGACCACGAGCGGCACGCGGTTGTCGCGCGCGTTGGCGATCGCGTTGATCGCGTTGCCCAGGCCGGGCGCGGTGTGGAGGTTCACGAACGCGGGCCGGCCGGTGCCGGTCGCGTAGCCGGTGGCCATGCCCACCACGGCCCCCTCGTGGAGCCCGAGGATGAACTCGAGGTCGCTTGGCAGGCTCGCCAGGAACGGGATCTCGCTCGACCCTGGATTGCCGAAGATCCTCGTCATGCCGTAGTGGCGCATGACGTCGAAGGTGGCGTCGCGGACGGTCCGGGCGCCGTTCAGGACCCCGCCCGACTGCTCTCCGAGTGATTCGAGCTCGCTCAAAAGTTCTTACCTCTCAGGTCGAAGTCCGCCGTCCGCTGGACATAGACTGGCAGCACCCATGCCTTCGAAAAGCAAGGCTGCCGCGGCCGACAACCGCTTTTCGCTCACGCGGGCGGATGCCAGCGAGCAGATCGCGTACGAGATCCGGCGCCACATCGAGCGCCAGGGCCTGCTTCCGGGCGACCGCATCGGTACCGAGCAGGAGCTGGCCGCCGAGTTCGGCGTCAGCCGGCCGACGCTGCGCGAGGCGCTGCGGCTGCTCGCCGGCTCGCACCTGATCCGGGCGAGCCAGGGACGCGGCGGCGGGATCTTCGTGGCCAACACCGCGGGGGAGGGTATGGGCCGGCACATGAGCGAGGCGATCGGCGCGATGCTGGCGACCGAGAGCGTCTCGCTCTTCGAGCTGCTCGAGGCGCGCATGGTGCTCGAGGTGCCACTGGCGGGGCTCGCCGCTGCCGGCGCGGGTCCCGAGACCATCGCGAAGCTCGAGCAGGCGATCGCGGACGCCGAGGGCCACCGGCCCGGCTCCGAGACGTTCAACGAGGCCGACTCGCGCTTCCACCAGACGATCGCCGAGGCCTCGGGCAACGACGTGCTGATCGCGTTCACGCGCTGGATCCTCGACGTGCTGCTGCCTTCGCTGATCGACTACATCGGGCCGAAAGTGTCCGCCGAGGAGATCCTCGACCAGCACCGCGCGATCCTGCGCGCGATCCGCCGCAGTCAGTCGACCGCCGCGGAGCGGGCGATGCGGGACCACCTCGAGCACCTGGCCGAGATCGTCCGCAAGCTCGAGCCCAGCTAGGGCCCGACTCCTCAGGCCGGCTCTCAAAACGACGGGCTCCCCAGGATCGCCTCCGCGGCGCCGCGGACCAGCGCGGCGGCGGAGAGGAAGGCCGCGGTCTGCTCTGCGGTGAGGTCCCACTCGTGGACCTGCTCGGCGCCGCCGTTTCCCAGCGTGACGGGCACGCCGATGGCCAGCCCGCGAATTCCATACTCGCCCTCGAGCACGACCGAAGCTGGCCACAGCTCGCCCGCGCCGTCGGCGGTCACCGCGCGAACCATGCGCGCCACCCCGAGGCCCGAGGTCCAGGTGGATGAGCGCCCCGAATCGAGCGCCACGTGGCGCACGTACCAGTTGCGCAGAAACTCGTCGGCGGCGGCCGACTGCTCGGGGGTGAGCTCGACCGGATCGCCGTTCACGCGCACGCGGTCGTGGAGCGGCACGCAGCCGTCGCCGTGTTCGCCGATCACCCACGCGTCCACGCTGCCGAGCTGCGCTCCGAGCGTCTTCGCGATCGCGGTGCGGAAGCGCAGCGTGTCGTTCAGCGTGTAGCCGATCACCCGTCGGCGGTCGATCCCGCTGCGCCGCTGCGCCCAGGTGACGAGAGGGTCCACCGGGTTGGTGATGACGAGGAGCGTGCCGCCCCAGTCGTCATCCAGGAGGTCGAGGGTCGCGTCCATGATCCGGGCGTTGTCCTCGAGGTAGATCATCCGCGAGGTGTTGACGGTGAGCGGGGCGCCGGCGCACATCACCACGACGTCGCTGTCGCGCACCTCGTCCTGCTCGCCCGCCCGCACGCTGCCGGCCGCCCCCTGCTCGAGCACCTGCTCGAGGTCCATCAGGTGCGAGGTGACCATGTTCGGACGGCTGTCGACGATCACCACCTCGTCCGCCGTGCCGTCGCGAAGCAGGTTGAAGGTCAAGGAGGCACCGACACCGCCGGCGCCGCCGACGACCGCGACCTTCACGCGAGTTCCCCGATCACCGCGCAAGTGTGGCGCGGTGGCGCGAAAAGGTCAAACGTTTTGGTCGGGTGTGCGGCCACCGAACTGCAGCAACAAGAGCGGGCCCGAGCGGAACCGACCTTCGCTTTGTTGATCTGACCGCCCATGCGAGGTCAAATCAACAAAGCGACGCGAAAACTCCGCTCCCGACCCGCCCTCATCGCAGCGGTTCGGCGGCGCTCCGCGCGGCCGCCCCAAACCGCGCGGAGCGGGCCAGCCGCTCAGATCGGGTAGTGGCGCTCCGTGTCCTGCACCGTGATCCAGCGCAGCTCCGTGAACTCCTCCAGGGCCGCGCGGCCGCCGAAGCGGCCGAAGCCGCTCGCCTTCACGCCGCCGAACGGCATCTGGGGCTCGTCGTGCACGGTCGTGTCGTTCACGTGGCAGATGCCGGATTCGATCCGCTGCGCGATCTCGAGCGCCTCGGGCACGTTCTCGGAGAACACCGCGGCGGACAGGCCGTACTCGGTGTCATTGGCCACGCGGACCGCCTCGTCGGGGCCGTCGACCGGCATGATCGAGATCACGGGGCCGAACACCTCCTCGGCGTAGAGGCGCATGTCCGGCGTCACGCCCTTGACGATCGTGGGCGGGTAGCAGGGCCCGTCTGCCTGGCCGCCGGTGACGATCTCGGCGCCCTTCGCGGCCGCGTCCTGCACCAGGCCGTCGACCCGCTCGATCGCGGCGGCGTTGATCATCGGTCCGAGCGCCGTGTCCTGCTCCGTGGGGTCGCCGACCTTCAGCGCGCTCGCCTTCTCCGCCAGCTTGGAGGCGAACGCATCGGCAAGCGACTTGTCGACGATCGCCCGCTCGGTGGACATGCAGATCTGACCCTGGTGGAAGAACGCGCCGAAGTTGGCGGCCGCCACCGCGCGGTCCACGTCGGCCTTCGGCAGCAGGACGATCGGCGCCTTGCCGCCGAGCTCGAGCAGCACGCGCTTCAGGTTTGCTCCAGCCTTCTCGGCGATGATGCGCCCGACCTTCGTCGAGCCCGTGAAGTTGATCCGCCGGGTCAACGGATGGGCGATCAGCTCGTCGACCACGTCGGCGGCGTCGCCCGGGTCGTTGGTGATCAGGTTGATCACGCCGTCGGGGATGCCGGCATCGACGATCGCCTTGACGACGGCCGCGTGGGTGCGCGGGCATTCCTCGGAGGCCTTCAGGACGACGGTGTTCGCGTAGGCCAACGGCGTCGCCAGCGAGCGCGTGGACAAGATCACCGGTGCGTTCCAGGGCGCGATCGCGACCACGACACCGGCCGGCGCGCGTACAGCCATCGCGAGCTTGCCGGGCACGTCCGAGGGAATGACCTCGCCCACGAGCCCGTAAGCCTGGGCGGCCGCCTCGCGCAGCATCCCGGCGGCGAGCTGGCAGTTGAACATGCCCCAGCCGAACGTGCCGCCGGTCTCCTCGGTCACGATCGCGGCGATCTCGGGCGCGCGCTCCTCGAGCAGGTCCGCGGCCTTCGACAGGATCTGGCGGCGCATCGCGGGCGCGCTGCGTCCCCACTCCTGGAACGCCTCGTGCGCGGCCTCCACGGCGGCCTTCGCGTCGTCGCGGCCGGCGGCGGACGCGGTGGTGGCGGTCTCGCCCGTGTAG
>DATNBJ010000328.1:0-4217 GCA_035572055.1 Thermoleophilaceae bacterium
TGGGGGTGAGGCGGATGCCCTCGTAGACCACGTCCATGCCCGCGTCCCGCGCGCGCACCGCGATCTGCTCGGCGCCGTTCGAGTGACCGTCGAGGCCGGGCTTGCCCACGAGGATCTTCATGCGGCGCCCGAGCTGCTCCGACACGCGCTCGACCTTGTCGCGAAGCTGGTGGAGCGTCTCGTCGTCGGGCGCGGCGGCGGCGTCGCTCACGCCGGTGGGGGCGCGGTACTCGCCGAACACCTCGCGCAGCGTCTCGGCCCATTCGCCAGTGGTCGCGCCCGCGGCGGCGGCCGCCAGCGTGGCGGGCATGACGTTCTCGTTCTCATCGCGCGCGGCGGCGGCGAGTTGCTCCAGAGCTTCATCCACCGCGGCCTGGTCGCGCTTCGAGCGCCACTCCTTCACGGCGTCGATCTGCGACTGCTCCACCGCCGGATCCACATGCAGGATCCCGCCGTCCTCGCCCTCCTGGAGCGGTGAGGGCTCGGTGGCGGTGTACACGTTCTGGCCAATCACCTTGTGCTCGCCCCGCTCGATCGCGGCCACCCGCGAGCGGTGCGACTCCACGAGCTGCGTCTTCATGTAGGAGACCGCCTCCACGGCGCCACCGTGCTCGGCGACCACGGCGATCTCCTCACGCGCGCCCTCCACGAGCTCGGCCACGAGCGACTCCATCACCTTCGAGCCCTCGAAGATGTCCGGGTACTCGAGCAGGTCGGTCTCGTAGGCGAGGATCTGCTGGATCCGCAGCGACCACTGCTGGTCCCACGGGCGCGGCAGGCCGAGGGCCTCGTTCCAGGCCGGGAGCTGCAGCGCCCGGGCGCGGGCGTCGCGCCCGATCGTCACGCCGAGCGCCTCGAGCACGATGCGGATCACGTTGTTCTCCGGCTGCGCCTCGGTGAGGCCCAGCGAGTTCACCTGCACGCCGTAGCGGAAGCGCAGGTAGCGCTCGTCGTCCACGCCGTAGCGGCTGCGGCCGAGCTCCTCCCAGAGCTGGCCCATCGCGCGCAGCTTGGCGTGCTCCTCGACGAAGCGGATACCGGCGTTCACGAAGAACGAGATGCGCCCGAAGAGGCGCGGGAAGGTCTCGTCGTCCACCCGCTTCTTCGCCTCGTCGAGCACCGCCTGCGCGGTGGCCATCGTGAAGGCGATCTCCTGCACCGGCGTCGCGCCCGCCTCCTGCAGGTGGTACGAGCAGATGTTGATCGGGTTCCACTTGGGAACGTCGTCGACGGTGAACGCGATCATGTCGGCGATCAGCCGCATCGACGGCCCTGGCGGGAACGCGTACGTGCCGCGCGAGAGGAACTCCTTGATGATGTCGTTCTGCGTGGTGCCCTGGAGGGCATGGCGGTCCACGCCGTTCTCCTCGGCCACGGTCAGATAGAGCGCGAGCAGCCACGCCGCGGTGGCGTTGATGGTCATCGACGTGTTCATCTCGTCGAGCGGGATGCCGTCGAGCAGCGTGTGCATGTCGCCCTTGTGGGCTATCGACACGCCCACCTTTCCGACCTCGCCACGCGACAGCTCGTGGTCCGGGTCGTACCCCGTCTGCGTGGGCAGGTCGAAGGCCACGGACAGGCCGGTTTGGCCCTTTTCCAGGTTCTTTCGGTAGAGCTCGTTCGACTCGCGGGCAGTGGAATGGCCCGCGTAGGTGCGCATCACCCAGGGGCGATCCGGCTCCGGCAGACGCGGTTGACGGTCGCTCACCCTGGGAATTGTATGGTCCGGATGGCCATGAGCCGGCCGATAGACGTACTGCACCTCGGGCGCGAACGCGTTATCTGCGCCTTCGAGATCGACGGTCTGATCGTGGATCCGGGCCCTTCCAGCGCGGTGGAGAACATGCTTCGGGAGCTGTCTGAGCCGCCGCGGGCGCTGCTGCTGACCCACATCCACCTGGACCACGCGGGGGCGACAGGGACGCTGGTGCGGAGGTGGCCCTCCCTGCAGGTGTACGTGCACGAGCGCGGCGCGCCGCACCTCGTCGACCCGTCCAAGCTGCTGCGCTCGGCCGGCCAGCTCTACGGCGACGACATGGACCGCCTGTGGGGCGAGGTCCTGCCCGTGCCGGAGGAGAATCTGCACGTGCTGGTCGGCGGCGAGACGGTGCACGGCTTTCGCGTCGCCTACACGCCCGGCCATGCGTCGCATCATGTTTGTTACTTCCATGAGGCTTCCGGCGACGCCTACGTCGGCGACGTCGCGGGCGTGCGCATCCCGCCTTCGGACTTCACGCTCGCGCCGACACCGCCGCCCGACATCGACGTCGAGGCGTGGCTCTCCTCCCTCGATGCGGTGGCCGGCTTCTCTCCCGATCGGCTGTGTCTGACTCACTTCGGCTTCGTGGAGTCGGTGGCGGACCAGCTCGACACCATGCGCGACACACTGCGCCGCTGGGCCGAGCTCGCGCGCGAGTCCGGCCAGGAGCGCTTCGTCGCTGCGATCGAGGAGGAGGTCCGCGCCCACGCGGATCCCGACACCGCCGCCGCCTTCATCCAGGCCGCGCCGCCGGACCAGCTCTATCAGGGGCTGACGCGCTACTGGTCGAAGAAAGCCGAGAAGGAGGCCGTGCGATGACCGGCGAGTCGACCATCGAGCTGCCGACCCCGACCACCCCCGGCGAGGGCCTCGGCGGCAACTGGCACGTGATCGTCCTGAACGACAACCACAACACCTTCGACGGCGTGGCATCCACGCTGTCCCGCGTGCTCCCGGGAGTCAGCCTGGACCAGGGCTACCAGATCGCCGACAAGATCCACAACACCGGCCAGGCGATCGTCTGGTCCGGTACGAAGGAGCTCGCGGAGCACTACTGGGAGCAGCTCAACGACGCGGGCCTCACGATGGCGCCGCTAGAGCAGGGCTGAGGTCGGCGAGCAGCTCCTCGGGCGTCTCGAAGACGTCGCCCCAGACATAGCGCCGGTGGTCGCCGCGCTTCCGGGCCTCGCGTTCCCGTCGCTGATCCTTCTCCCAGGCGTGCCTGGTGCCGTGGTAGCGGTAGGTGTCGAGCTCGACGGTGAGCCTGAACTCGGGCCACCAGCAGTCGACCCAGTGCGCGCCCCTGGGGATGTTGGTCCCGGGGAGCGGCAGGTGGTGCGTGTCGAGAAGCGCGATGAAGCCCCGTTCGAGCTCGCTGAGCAGGACGCGCTCATCGCCCCACATGACGCGCCGCAGCGCGGCGGCGCCGCGAACGCGGCTCCGCGCAAGGACCGCCTCGACGTGCTCGGGCGTGACGCTGAACCGGATCCGGGCCTCGTGGAAGAGGAGCGCGAGGTCGCCGGGCGTGGTGTGACCCGCCATGTCGGCGACCGTCCGCGGAACGGTCGTAACCGGAATGCCCCGGTACTCGGTGGCGTCACGCGGGTGGATGAAGCGCTTGCGGTGGACGATGACGCCTCCTGGCGTCCGCTTCGTAGTCGTGGTCACCTCCGGGTTCGGCGGCCGAGCTCGGACGAGCCCACAGAGATGGGCCGCAGCGCGTCCGCTGAGAAGCGACCCCTCGCCGCAAGCGACTACAGCAGCCAGGTAGGAGGACTCGAGGTTGGGGGCGGTATGACCGAGGCGATAAATGCCGTCGTAGTCGGGAATCAGGAGCCCGCTCTGAACCCGCCAATCGACTTGGCCCTCGCTCAATCCCGCGGCGAGCAGCTCCTCCCGACTGACCAAACCCTTCTTCCCAGTAGCCAGCCGAGCGAGAAGTGTGCCTATTTCCCTTGGCATACCAAGGCTAAGAGGCACACTTCTCAAAACTCGCCCCCTCACTGCCCCCGGCGAAGCCGGGACGCGGGCGGCAAACCAAGCGTTCTGCGCCGCCACCGCGGCGTCCGCGCTACCGCCGCCGCACCACCACGCGGCCCGAAGCGGAGAGCAGCCCCGATCGCGTCACCACGACCCGGTGCCCGCGCCGCAAACGAATCCGCAGCGACGCCCGCCCCCGGCGGTTCGTCCGAAGCCGGTGTCCGGCGAAACGAATCCGCGCCCCAGCCACCGGCAGCGGCAGCCCCGCCGCGAACGTCCGCACCAAAAACCGCACACGCACCACTCGCCCGGCTCGCACGTGGTGCGGCCGCACCACCACCCGCAGGCGCCCGGTCCGCGACCGCTGCACCAGCGAGCTGACGCCCGAGCCGCCGCCGCCACCGGAGCCACCACGCCCGCCCGGCGCCTCATGCGTCGGCAGCTCAACCACGACGTTGGACACCCGCACGGAGAACGA
>DATNBJ010000329.1:0-8967 GCA_035572055.1 Thermoleophilaceae bacterium
ACCCGGTGCTCGACGACGCCTACGCGGACCTCGGCGCCGCGCTCGGCCTGCCGCGCGAGCGCCTGCTGCTCACCTCCGGCTCGGACGCGGCGTTCAAGGCGATCCACCAGTGCTACGTCCGGCCGGGTGACCGCGTGGTGATGCTCTCGCCCACCTACGCGATGTACGAGGTCTACGCGCGGATGTTCGAGGCGGAGCCGGTGGGCGTGCCGATCGACGGCGACCTCACGCTTCAGCCGGAGCCGCTGCTGGAGGCCATCACGGTCGACACGCGGCTCGTGCTGCTCGCGAGCCCCAACCAGCCCACCGGCACGGTGCTGCCACCTGACCTCCTCGAGGCGGTGATCGATCGCGCTGCCGACTCCGCGGCGCTGGTTCTGGTGGACGAGGCCTACTTCCCGTTCGCCGCCGCCACGCTGTTGCCGCACGAGCGGCCCAACCTCGTGGTCACGCGCACGTTCTCGAAGGCGTGGGGCCTGGCCGGCGCCCGCGTGGGCTTCGCCGCGGCCGACCCGGAGATCGTCCGCACGCTCTACAAGGTGCGCTCGGTCTACGACATCACGGCCCTGTCGGCCCACTGCCTTCGCGTCCTGCTCGCCCACCCGGAGGTCGCCACCGACTACGTGTCGGAGGTCGACGCCGGCCGCGAGCTGCTGGTCGAGCGCGCCCGCGCGGCCGGGCTCGAGCCGATCGCCTGCCCGACCAACTTCCTGCCGATCCGCGTGGCGCAGCGCATGGATCCGGCCGCGCTGGTGGCCGCGCTCGAGCGGCGCGGCTACCTCGTGAAGGGCCCGTTCGGGGCGCCCTGCCTCCGCGAGTTCGTCCGGGTCACGCTCGGTCCGCCGGCGCTGATGTCCGCGTTCGCCGACGCGCTCGACCAGGCGCTCGCGCAGTGAGCTGGACCGAGCACCCCGACCTCGTCGAGTTCTACACGGGCCACCGCGACGGCCCGGACGAGCTCTACCCCTCGGAGCGCCGCTTCATCCCCTGGCTCGCGGGCGAGTCGGGCAGCGTGCTCGACGTGGGCTGCGCCGCGGGGGGCTTCGCCGCGATCTGGCGGCACTGGAACCGGGATCTGACATACGCCGGCGTGGACGTCTCCGAGCCGCTCGTCGAGGCAGCGCGCCGCCTCCATCCCGACTGCCGCTTCGAGGTGGCCGACGCCGCCGGCGGGCTTCCGTTCGGCGACGGCGAGTTCGACGCGGTGCAGGCGCTCGGCTGGCTGCACTGGGAGCCGCGCTGGGAGCGCGCTCTCGGCGAGATGTGGCGCGTCTGCGGTGGCCGCCTGTTCTTCGACGTTCGCCTGCTGATCGAGCCGCAACGGGGCGAGCAACGCCTCGCCCTGAGCGGCGAATGGGACGGGGAGACCACCGTTCCCTACCTCTGCCTGGAGTGGGAGGGCTTCGCGCGGAGCCTGCTGGCGCTCGAGCCGGGCGCGATCCTCAGCCAGGGCTATCTGGGGAGGCCATCGGATACCGTTACCGGGGTGCAAGGCGAGATCTGCTTTGCGACGTTCGTGCTCGAGCGGGACCCTTCATCGACGCACGCGCCACTCGTGTGCGCCGATCTTCCCTACGCCTGGCCGTCCGGGCTGAACGTCGATCTCCGCGACCCCGGCGAGCTCGAGAGGCTGGTGCCGGCCGGATGATCTGCGCCCTGATGCTCGGGCGGGCCAACTCCAGCGGCCTGCCCGGCAAGAACATGTTGCCCGTGCTCGGACGGCCGCTCATGGTCTATCCGCTGATCGCGGCGCGCGACAGCCGCTTCGTCGACCGGATCTACGTGTCGAGCGACTCGGACGAGATCATGGAGCTGGGCGCGAAGTACGGCGCGGAGGCGATCCGCCGCCCGCCCGAGCTCTGCACCGACGAGGCTCTCGGCGAGGACGCCTACCGCCACGGCTCGGACGTGATCCGCGAGCGACTCGCCGGGGAGGGCGAGGAGGTGGAGCTGCTGGTGCTGCTGTTCGCCAACGCGGCGACCATCACCGCCGCGCTGATCGACGAGGGGATCGAGAAGCTGCGGGCCGACGACACGCTCGACTCCGCGGTCACGGTGTCCCGCTACAACATGTGGAGCCCGCTGCGCGCCCGCCGCCTGGACGACGACGGCACGCTCCAGCCCTTCGTCCCCTTCGAGACGTTCGGCGATCCCGCCACGCTGTCGTGCGATCGCGACTCCCAGGGCGACGTCTGGTACGCGGACATGGGCGTGTCGATCGTGCGCCCGTACTGCCTCGAGCCGAACTTCGGCATCCTGCCGCAGCGCTGGATGGGCCGGAAGATCGCGCCGATCGAGTCCTGGGGCGGCTGCGACATCGACTACCCGTGGCAGCTCCCGGCGGTGGAGTTTTGGCTGCGCGAGCACGGCTTCGAGGCCGCCACGGACGCCGAGCTGGCCGAGGACGATGAGCTCGTCCGCTGACGGCGGGTCGAAGGCCAGGGTCGCTCTCTCCGTTTCATCCTTTGGGGCGGCCGGGCCGGAGCCGCTCGACGAGCTGCGCTCGGCCGGCGTGGAGATCCTCGAGAACCCGCACGGGCGCAAGCTCAGCGAGGACGAGGTGGCCGAGCTGGTGCGCGATGCGGACGGCGTGATCGCAGGCACGGAGCCACTGACGGAGGCGGTCTTCGAGCAGTGCACGCGCCTTCGCGTGATCTCCCGGGTTGGTGTGGGCATGGACAACGTCGACCTGGCGGCCGCCGAGCGGCGGGGCATCGCGGTGTGCAACACGCCCGACGCCGTGACCGACGCCGCGGCGGAGCTGGCGCTCGGCGGCATGCTGTCTGCGCTGCGGCACCTGAGCGAGATGGACGCGGAGCTGCGCGCCGGGCGCTGGACGCGCAAGATGGGCGCGCTGCTGCGCGGGAAGACCGTGGGCATCGTGGGTCTCGGCCGTGTGGGGCACCGCGTCGCGGCGCTGCTCGCGCCGTTCGAGCCGCGGCTCTTGGGCCACGACGTCGTGCAGGTCGAGGACTTCGCGGGCGAGCAGGTCACCCTCGACGAGCTCCTATCGCGGTCGGACGTGGTCACGCTGCACGTCTCCGGCGGCGGCCAGCTGATCGGACGGGACGAGCTCGCGGCGATGAAGCCGGGCGCGGTGCTCGTCAACGCGGCGCGCGGCGGGCTCGTGGACGAGGAGGCCCTCCACGAGGCGCTCACGGAGGGCCACCTCGCCGGCGCCTACCTCGACGTGTTCGCGAAGGAGCCCTACGAGGGACCCCTCACCGAGCTGCCGAACGTGCTGCTCACTCCGCACGCCGGCTCCTACGCACGCGAGGCCCGCGCGCTGATGGAGCAGGAGGCCGTGCGCAACCTGCTGGAGAAGCTCTCGTGAGGGCGCTCGTGCTCGGCGGCTCCGGATTCGTGGGCAGCCACGTGGCGGACGCGCTCACGGAGGCCGGCCACGAGGTGACGATCTTCGACGCCGCGGAGTCGCCCTGGCTGCGCGACGACCAGCGCATGCTCACCGGCGACATCACCCAGCTCGACGGCGTGGTGGCCGCCGTGGAGGGCCAGGACGTGGTCTACAACTTCGCCGGCCTCGCCGACATCGACGAGTCGCGCAGCAAGCCGCTCGAGACCGTGCGCATCAACGTGGCCGGCAACGCCAACGTGCTGGAGGCCGCCCGGCGCGCCGGCATCAAGCGCTACGTGTTCGCCTCGAGCATCTACGTGGCCAGCGAGGCGGGCTCGTTCTACCGCGTCTCCAAGCAGGCCTGCGAGCTCTACATCGAGGAGTACCGGCGCGAGTTCGGCACCCCGCCCTACACGGTGCTCCGCTACGGCACGCTCTACGGCCGCCGCGCGCTCGAGACCAACAGCGTGAACCGCTACCTGCGCCAGGCTCTGCGCGAGCGGCGGATCAGCGCGCACGGCACCGGCGAGGAGCTGCGCGAGTACATCCACGTCGAGGACGCCGCGCGGCTCAGCGTGGAGATCCTGGCCGACGAGTTCGCCGATCAGCAGGTGGTGCTCACCGGCCACCACCCGATGCGCTTCCACGACCTGCTCGCGCTGATCCGCGAGATCGTGGGGCCGGACGTGGCGATCGACCTCCAGCCGCCAACGGCCGATGAGGGGCCGTCGTCGGCCCACTACTCGATCACGCCTTACACGTTCCGGCCGCGGCCCGCGCGCAAGCTCGTGAGCAACTACTACACGGACATGGGCCAGGGATTGGTGGACTGCCTCCACGAGCTCGACGAGTCCGAGCGGCAGGTGAGGGCGTGAGCGCCGAGCCGCGGGTGATCATCTTCGACTTCGACGGCGTCGTCCTCGAGTCGGCCGACATCAAGACGCGCGCCTTCGCCCTCCTGTTCGAGGAGCACGGCGAGCACGTGGACGCGATCGTCGACCTGCACCTCAGCCTCGCCGGCGTGTCCCGCTACGAGAAGTTCAGGCTGATCTACCGGGACATCCTCGGCCGGCCGCTCGATGACGCCGAGATGGACCGCCTGGGCGAGGAGTTCTCGAGGATCGCGCTCGAGGAGGTGCTCGCGTGCGACTTCGTGCCGGGCGCGCGCCAGTTCCTGCAGCGTCGCCACCGGACGCAGGCGCTCTACGTGGCCTCGGGCACGCCCGAGGAGGAGCTGCGCCACATCGTGCGTGAGCGCGGGCTCGAGCGCTTCTTCACCGGCGTCTACGGCACGCCCGCGCCGAAGGCCGACATCACGCGGCGGATACTCGACGAGACCGGCACCGAGCCGCACGAGGCGGTGTTCATAGGCGACGCGACCACCGACCTCGAGGGCGCGCGCGACGCGGGCGTGCACTTCATCGGCCGCCGTCCCGCCGACGTGGCCGACCCCTTCGCGGGCGAGGCGTTCCCGGTCGTGGACGACCTGGAAGAGCTCGGGCGGGAGTGGCCCCGCATCTGCGCGCGGCTGCGCGCCGGCTCGCCGGCGTGACCACCCGGTGAGCACCGAGCAGGCAGAAGCACCAGTCTCAGAACAGCACCGGATCGCCACGGGCACGATCGCGATCCAGGCGTCGCGGATCGTCTCGCTGCTTTCGCTCGTGGGAGTGGCCACGGTGATCGGGCGCACCTACTCGCTGTCCAAGTTCGGCGTCTACGGGCTCACCCTGTCGTTCGCGGGCTACGTGCTGTTCGTCCAGGGGAGCATCGAGTCCGCCGCCGTGCGCGAGATCGCGAGGTCCCACACCCAGGAGGAGCGCGACCGGGCATTCACGACGACCGTGTTCGCGTATGTCGCGGTGGGGGCGCTGGCGGCGCTCGTGATCGCCGGCCTGGGCAACGCCATCCTCGGGGTCTTCCACGTGCCGCACGACCTCCGTGACGAGGCGCGGCTCGGCATGGCCGGCCTCGCTCTCGTGACGTTCGTGGGCTGGCCGCTGACGGTCTTTCAGAACGTCTTCCACGCCACCCAGCGGTTCGCTCTCGCGGCCGTGATCGACACGATCGCCTACACGGTCTTCGCCGCGCTGATGCTCGTGCTCGTGCTCGCCGTCGAGGCGCCGCTGTGGATCGTCATCACGGTGGGCGGGTCGATCCCGCTGATCACCGGCCTGGTGGCGCTGCGTCCGTTCCTGCGCCAGACGTTGCGCTTCCGGGTCCGCCGCGAGACCACCAGCCGCGCCTACGTCCGCCACTACCTGAGCTTCTCCGGCGCTGTCTTCCTCTCGGCCGTGACCGACATCGTGATCTACTCGATCGACCGCACGGTGCTGGCCGCGTTCCGCTCGGTCGCGACGGTCGGGCTCTACGAGGCGGCGGTCCGGCCGCAGCAGGTCATCCGCATGCTTCAGGGCACGCTCGTGGTCACGGTGCTGCCGAGCTCCTCCCGCTACGTGGCGGAGGGCGACCATTCCCGGCTGCGCGAGATGCTGCTGCGCGGCACGCGCTACGTGCTCGCCGCGACCCTGCCGATCACCGTCACGTTCATGGTGCTCTCGCACGACATCATCGAGGTCTGGCTCGGCTCTCGCTACACGCCGGCGGCCACCGCTCTCACGATCTTCGTCGGCTCGTGGCTGCTGGGGGCCAACCTCGGGGTCGCGGGCTCGATGCTGTGGGCCGCGGGGCGCACGCGGGCGCAGGTGACCTACTCGTGGCTCGTCGCGGCCGTGAACCTCGGCCTGTCGATCTGGTTCACCTCGATGTGGGGCCTGAACGGCGTGGTCATCGGGACCACCGCCGCGTACGCGGTCGGCTTCCCCCTGTTCATGTACTACGTGCTCGACGCGTTCCCGGTCGGCCTGCGCGCGTTCGTCCGCGAGGCGTGGCTGCCGACGTATTCCACGGCAGCCCTGCTGGCGGTGGCCCTGATCGCGCTGAACCGGCTCGTGGATCTCTCGCCGGCGCCGGTGCTGCTCGTCACCGGGGCCCTCGCCGCCCTGGCGTACTGGGCGGCCTTCTACTTCGTCTGGCTGCGCCCGGACGAGCGCCTGTTCTTCCGGAACCTGGCTCGCGGCTTCCTCGCCCGCCGCTGACTCCCGGGCGCCGGTCGTTACTGTGCGCGCGATGAGGTCAGCAATCGTCACGCTCCTGCGCGACCCGGGGCGCGCGCTGCGGCTCGTGGTCTACCTGCTCACGCGCAACTCGGTGTCCGGTCCCGGCACGAGGCTGCGGTGCGCGGCGCTGCCCGGCTTGGTCGCGGAGTGCGGCTCGGGCCTCAGCGTGGGGCCGGGGGCGGTCGTGTGGGGCTTTGAGAACATTCGCCTCGGCAAGGACGTGGGCTTCATGGCCGATCTGCGCCTGTACGCGATGGGCGAGAGCACGGTGGAGATCGGCGACGAGGCATCGATCAACGACAACGTGCAGATCAACGCCGGCCCGCGTGGACGCATTCGGATCGGCAAGGCGTTCCTGTCGGGGCCCAACGTGGTGCTGCGCAACTGCAACCACGCCTGGAAGGACGCCTCGAGGCGCATCCTCGACCAGGGGCACGAGTGCGCGGACATCGTGATCGAGGACGACGTCTGGATCGCGGCCAACGCGGTGGTGCTCGGCGGCGCGCACATCAAGTCGGGCTGTGTGGTCGCCGCGGGCTCGGTGGTGCGGCCGGGCGTCTACGAGCCGGGGACGGTCCTGGCGGGGAATCCCGCCGTCGAGGTGTCTGAGCGCGTCTAGGCGGTCGCCACCGCGAACACCGTGTCGCAGTACCACTGCTCGCGCAGGCAGCGCGCGTACTCCGCGTTGAGGCGCTCGTCGAACAGGTCCGTGTAGCGGCCCTTGCCGCCGGGCTTGCCGGTGAGCAGCCAGTGCACGTGGTTGGAGATGTCGTAGCGCTGCTCGGGGATCGTCTGCACCTCGCTGAAGCCGGCCCGCCGCATCACGAGCTCCATGGTCTGGTGCGAGTAGTTGAAGTAGTGCGCCTTCTGCCAGTAGAAGCGGTCGAAGGCGTCCACCTGGTAGTAGCGGACGAGCGCGTCGTCCACGTTCGGCACCTCCACGGCGAGCTTGCCGCCGGGATTCAGCAGCTCGCGCCAAACCGAGAGCTGGCCCACCGGGTCGCGCAGGTGCTCCACCACGTAGTAGGCGAGCACGAGGTCGAACCTCCGGTCGGCGACGTCTGACAGATCCGGGTGCGTCTCGATCCCGCGCGAGTTCGCATAGTCGCGGTAGAGCTCGCCGGGCTCGACGCCGGTCACCGACCTCACGTGCGGGCGCAGCGCGTCGAGCAGGAAGCCCACCGAGCTGCCGATGTCGAGCACGTCCATGTCCTCGCGCAGGAACGGCTTCAGGTTCTCCAGCCGCCGCTTCGCCTCCGGCTGGAACGCCTCGAAGTGCTCCTCGGGCTTGGTCTCACCGGGCGAGCCGCGCTCCTTCATGTAGCCCGCGAAGCTCGCCTCGTAGAACTCGCGCTCCTCGTCCTCGCTCATGATCGGGTCGATGAACACGACCTCGCAGTTGGTGCACTGGTAGACGGCCGCCTCGGGCGCCTCCCACACGGTGTCGACCACGCGCCGGCGCTCGCCCTCGGTGCATCCCAGGGGGCAGGCGACTTCGGTTACGGGCGCGGTCTCGGTCCAGTTCGGCATGGTGGGACGGCTCAGCTCCTTTCGAGGATGGCATCGGGCCGGGCGACGGCCACGGCCTCGCCGCTGCGAAGGCAGTCGCGTGCGGCGTCGATCGCCGCGAGGGTGCCGAGGTTGTCGCGCGCGTCCGCCACGAGCGGCGCGCCGTTCACCACGGAGTCGCGGAAGTTCTGCAAGATAGCCAGGTCGCCCAGCTCGTACTGCGACTGCTGGTCGCGCGCCGTCACCTGGGCGGTCAGATCGAGGGGCTCGTCGTCGCCGCGGCGGGACAGGAGCAGCGGCGGCTCGCTGTACTGGCTCTCGTTGTGGAGCGTGCCCTTCTCGCCCTCGATTTGCAGGCTTTCCAGGGGAAAATGGGCGTTCCGCGACGAGAACGTGGCCGTGTAGCCGACCACCGCGCCGCGCTCCATCTCCATCCAGAGCTGGAGCACCGACGCGTGCTTGTACCGGCTCCACGAGGGCGTGGTGGCGTGGCCCTGAACGGACACGAAGTCCTGCCCGAGCGCATAGCGAAACAGGTCGAAGTGGTGGATCGACATCGCGTAGAGGATCGGGTCCTCCTCCTCGAACAGGTAGTCCGGGAGGTGGGGGAGCTCGCGGTCGCGGAGGTAGCGGAAGAAGACGTGGGAGACCTCGCCGATGGCGCCGTCTCTGATCGCTTGGTGCAGCGCCTGGCCGACGCTCTTCGTGCGCCAGTTCTGGACCACGCCGAGTCTCAGGTGCTTCGCCTCGGCCTGCTCCACGAGCCGCGCGCCGTCCGCCGTGCTCACGGCCAGCGGCTTCTCCACCAGCACGTGGCAGCCGGCGGCGAGCCCCGCCTCGGCCGCGCTCACATGCGCGGAGATGACCGGGCAGACGAGCAGGACGTCCGGCCGCGTCGCGTCGAGCATCTGGCCGAGCTCGGCGTAGGTGGCGACGCCCTCGGCCGCCTTGGCCAGGCTCTCGGGACTCGGGTCCTGGACGCCGACG
>DATNBJ010000330.1:0-7592 GCA_035572055.1 Thermoleophilaceae bacterium
ATCGGCGGCCCGATCCGGCCGCGCTGGCCGCACGAGCCGCCGGGCTGGGTCTCGCCGCCGATCCTCCCGGCGCTCACGCTGCTCGACTATGGAGACCAGCCCCGAGATCTCGACCCGGCCGTGAGCAACGTCTACGGGGCGAACATCTCCTTCCGTGTCGCGCCCCTGCGCGAGGCGGGCGGCTTCGACCCAGACTTCGGTCACAGCGGGAAGCGCGTGTTCTTCTCCGAGGAGGACGAGGCCCAGCGGGCGCTGGCGAGGCTGGGCTACCGCACCCGCTACGTGCCGGACGCCGCGGTGTGGCACGTGATCCCCGAGGAGCGCCTGAGCCGGGGCTCGTTCATCAAGCGCCGCTTCCAGTACGGCCGCTCGCTGGGTATTCGTCAGGCACGCACCAGAGGCCTCGCCCTGCGCCAGATGCTGACCTCCGGTGGCGGCACGCTGATCGCCGCCGCACAGGGACGCGACGCCCTGGTGATGGAGCGAGCTGTACGAGCGGCGGAGAACGCCGGCGTGCTCTACGGCTCGACGAGCCCGCGGCGGATCGCGTAGCGCACGAGCTCCACGCGGTCGCGCATTCCCAGCTTGGAGAGCACGTTCGCCCGGTGCGACTCCACCGTCTTCTCGGACACGTGCAGCGCCTCGGCGATCTGCTTGTTCGTGTGCGCCTCGGCGATCAGCTTCACCACGTCGAGCTCGCGCGGGGTGAGCGGATCCTCGAGCCGTTCCTCGCGACTGCCCTCGAGCCACTCCTTGATCACGGAGCGCTCGGTGTCGGGCGAGACGAACTGCTCGCCGCGGGCAACCGCCTGGATGGCGTCGATCAGGTCGGTGTCCGCCGCGCGCTTGAGCACGTAGCCGGACGCGCCCACGTCGACCGCGTCGAAGAAGTAGCGCTCGTCGTCGTGCATCGAGAGGAGCAGCACCGAGGTGTCGGGCGAGCGAATCTTCATCTCGCGGGCGGCCTGCAGGCCGGTCATGCGCGGCATCGACACGTCGAGGATGGCCACGTCCGGCCGCGTGGACTGAGCGAGGTCCACCGCCTGCAGGCCGTCCTCGGCCTCGGCCACGACGCGCATCCCGTCCTGGCGGTCGATGAGCATCCGGATGCCCGAGCGCACGATGCCGTGGTCGTCTGCGATGAGGATGTGGAGCATCAGGGCACGTGCAGGGTCACGATTGTCCCCTCACCGGGCTCCGAGCGGATCTTCAGCTCGCCGCCCACGAGACGGGCGCGTTCTGCCATTCCGTTCAGGCCGAGCCCGCCGGGGCGGCCGGTGCTCTGGAAGCCGACCCCGTCGTCGCGGACGGTGAGGTCCACGCCGGAGCCGTGGGCCACGAGATCCACGTCGACCTGGTTCGCGCACGAGTGGCGCGCGACGTTCGCGAGCGCCTCCTGGGCCACGCGGTACACCACGATCTGCTGATCGTCGCCGAGCCGCTCGGCGCTGCCCTCGGTCTTGAGCCGCGCCGCGATGCCGTGCTGGTCGCCGAAGCGCTTCACCTGGCCCTCGAGCGCGGGCATCAGGCCGTGGTCGTCGAGCGCGCTCGGGCGAAGCTGGCGGGCGAGCTGGAGCAGCTCCTCCATCGCCTGGTTCACGAGCCGCTTGAGCTCGCCGAGCTCCTCGGCCAGCTCGGGTGAATGCGCGTCGTGCATCAGCGCCTGGAGCCTGAGCAGGATGGCTGTGAGCGCCTGGTTCACCTCGTCGTGCAGGTCGCGGGCCACGCGCTTGCGCTCCTCCTCCTGGGCCCGCAGCACGAGCCGGCCGCTGCGGCGGCGCTCGGCGTCGATGCGCTGGAGCAGGCGCTTGAAGGTCATCGAGAGGCGGTGGACCTCCTCCATGTCGCCGCCGGCCGGCGGTTCCTCGAAGCTGGCGAAGTCAGCCGGGTCGAGCGACTCGAGGCGGTCGATCAGCTCCTCGAGCGGGGAGAAGCGGCGCCTGACCATCATGATGTTGGCCAGCAGCGCCAGCATGATCGCGAGGGCGAGCAGGCCGAACTGCACGCGCTGCTCCTGAACGCGCAGGTCGAGGTTCGCCGCGGAGGTGGCGCCGAACAGCACCGCGGTGACGAGAAAGACGTTGACCAGGATGGTCTGGCCTATGAGGGTTCCGCGCTTGCTCATCGCAAAGATAGGGTCTAGACCCCATATCGGCAGAAACCTCTACAACCGAAAACATGGGCAAGAGAGAGTTTTGGGCGGGCAGGAGAACGTGCAACACCGCCCACCTCCTGACGGGTTTTGGGTCTGAGGGGGCGCCGCGAGAGCGGCGCCCTTTCTATTTGGCGCGCTTGAAGCGGTTTCGCCGAGCGTCGATCGAGGTCACCTGGCCGGCGGCCGCCTCCTCGACCTCGTACTCGGGAGCGTCCGGGTCGAGGCCGAACAGCTCGCGCAGCGCCTGCAGGTAGACGTATGAGCCGCCCTTCTCGGCGGCCGCCTTGATGCGCAGGGTGGGCTCGTGCAGGAGGCGATTGACGACCGCACGCGCCAGCGTCTCCACGCGCTCGCGGTCGGCGTCCGACAGCGACTCCCAGCGCGTCTCGTTCTCGCGCAGGACGCGGTCCACGATCTCGTCGCCGCGCTGGCGGAGCGCCGCGACGGTGGGCACCACGTCGAGGCTCCCGAGCCAGTCGCCGTAGCGCTCCACCTCCTGCTCCACGATCGCCCGGACGCGCGCCGACTCGGCCTCGCGGCCACTCAGGTTGCGCGCCACCTCGCGCTGGAGGTCGTCCATGTCGTAGAGCGTGATGCCGGTGAGCTCGCGCACGGTCGGGTCGATGTCGCGCGGCACGGCGATGTCGATCAGGAGCAGCGGCCGGCCCTCGCGCAGCTCCATGACGAGCTCCAGCTCCTCGGCGCCCACGATCTGGTGGGGCGACGCCGTGGCGCTCACCACGATGTCCGCCTGGATCAGCTCTGCCGGCAGGTCGTCGAAGCGGATGGCCTTGCCGCCGAAGCGCTGCGCCAGGCCGATCGCCCGGTCGTAGCGGCGGTTGGCCACGAAGATGGTCTCGACGCCGCGCTCGCGCAGCGCCTTGGCGGTCAGCTCGCCGTTCTCCCCGGCGCCGATCACGAGGACACGGCGCGACCCCAGCTCGCCGAGCACGCTGCGGGCGAGCTCCACCGCCACGCTCGACACCGATACGCGTGAGCGGCCGATGGCGGTCTCGGTGCGGGCGCGCTTGCCGGCCGCGAGAGCGTCACGGAAGAGGCGGTTGGTGATCGGCCCGGTGACGCCCTCGACGAGCGCCAGCTCGTAGGCGCGCTTCACCTGGCCCTGCACCTCGGCCTCGCCGACGATCATCGAGTCGAGACCGGCGGCCACGCCGAACAGGTGCCGCACTGAGTCCATGCCCCGCAGCGAGTAGAGCGAGCCCAGGAGCTCGGTGGGCGGAATCCCCGCCTGGCGGGAGAGGGCGGCGAGCGCCTCGTTCTCGGCCTCGACCGGATCGCTGGCCACCAGGTACAGCTCGGTGCGGTTGCAGGTGGAGATGGTCACCGCCTCGTGAATCGCGGGGTGCGACACGAGCTCCGTGAGCACGCTCACCGCGCGGCCCTCGGGCAGCGCCAGCCGCTCGCGCACCGCCACCGACGCGGTCTTGTGGGACGTGCCGAGCGCCAGCAGGCTGCCGCTCATCTGCCGCTCTTGTCCAGGAGGTCGTGGATCGAGTCGACCTCGCGCTCGATCCGGCTGAGCTTCGCCGCCATGATCGCAACGTAGATCAGGACGATCGCGAAGACCACGAGGTAGGCGGCCGCCACGTACTTGCCGGCCTCGTGGAGAGGGAGTGCCGGCATCAGTCCCTGGCCGGTTGGGCGGGAACGGTGCTCACCGGCGGGGCCGGCGCGCCGGCCCGCTGCTGCTGCTGCTCGACGTCGAGCTCGAGCCGCCTGCGCAGGCGCTTGAGCTGCATCGAGGCGTGCTTCGAGGTGAGCTCGAGCTTCCAGAGCGTGATGAACAGCAGCGCGAACCCGAGCAGCGACACGAGGAACGTGAGCCGCATCGACCCCGGCATCGCGCCGCCGGTGGCCGACAGGACGCGCGGGTGGCTGAACGACTGCGACATGCGCACCGCGATGAAGTTGATCGGCACGAACGCTCCAGCGGCGATCGCGAACACCGCCGCGTAGCGCGCCTGGCGCTCCGGGTCCTCGATCGAGAAGCGCAGCGGCTGGTAGCAGCAGTAGAGGAGGAAGACGATCAGGAACGAGACGAGCGTCGGCTCGTCCCAGACCCACCAGTGGCCCCAGGAGCCGCGCGCCCAGATCGAGCCGGTGATCAGCACGCCGAGACCGAGCACGATCGACAGGTGGATGGCCACGTAGGAGCGCATGTCCCACGAGCGGTCGTTCGTGCGCAGGTACTGGATCGCCATCAGGCCGCCGGCCACGAAGCCGCAGAGCGACACGATCGCGATCGGCACGTGGATGTAGAAGATCTTCTGCAGGAAGCCCTGATCGGCGTCGTTGGGCGCGTAGAAGAACACCAGCCCAAGAGCCAACGCGAGAGTCGCGACCGACGCGATTGAGAGGGGTTTCAGACCCTTGGAGTACAAGGGCTAGTCCTCCAGGAGGAAGTCGAAAACGGCTATTGAGACCAGGAGGAAGACCATATCGTAGAGCCCTAGAAGACCCAGCCATTTGCCGAGCTCGTGCGGCGTCTGCGAGCCGGTGAACAGAGGCTCTGTGCCCTCCGCCCCGGCGATCACCACGGGCACGAGCAGGGGCAGCAGGAGCAGCGGCACGATCAGGTCGCGGGCGCGCGTCTCCACCGCCAGCGCGGACACGAGCGCGCCCACCGCGGCCACCCCGACGTTGGCCAGTAGCAGCAGCGGGATCAGCGCCGGCAGCGGCTTCAGCGGGTCCGGGCCGAGCAGCAGCAGGTCGAACGCCGGCACCGCGATCAGCTCGAGCAGCAGCAGGTAGAGGAACAGCGCCGACGCCTTCGCCACGAACAGCGCGGTGCGGTCGATCGGCGCGAGCAGCATGCCGTCGATGCCGCCCTGCTCGCGCTCCACCACGAACAGCCGGTTCACGCCCAGCACCGTGGCCAAGAGCAGCGTGACCCAGAGGACGCCCGCCGCCAGGTCGCCCTCCAGCGAGTTGCGCTGGAGCCCGAAGTGGAAGAGCACGAAGACGGTGACGGAGAACAGCGCCATCGCCGGTACGGACTCCTTGCTGCGCACCTCGATTCGGAGGTCCTTTCGGAGAATGGCCCAAGCAGTGCGGGTCATGGTGTGGGGTGTGGGGTGTGGGGTGTGGGGGCCGTGTAGAGCTCCTTCAGCTTTGCCGCGTTTGGCTCGCCCAGGTATGCCTGCTGTCCAGCTCGGAGGCCGAGCGCCAGGTCGCTCTCCGCCGCGCCGGCTTCCAGGTCGTGCGACACGAGTACGCGTGTCTTTCCAGCGCTCTTCCCGATCAGCGGCTCGAGCAGCTCGCGCGCGCCTGGGTCGATGCCGGACCATGGCTCGTCGAGCAGGAGCAGCGGCGGGTCGTGCAGGACCGCGCGCGCCGTCGCCAGCCGCTGCACCATCCCGCGCGAGAGCTCGCGCACGGGGTCGTCGGCCCGGCGCTGCATTCCCACGGCTACGAGCAGGTCCTCCACGCGGGACTCGTCCACGCTGTGCAGCCGCGCGTGGAACTGGAGGTTCTCGCGACCGCTCAGCTCCCTGTAGAGCAGCGGCTCGTGGCCGAGGTAGCCCACGCGCCCGCGCACCTTCCACGACTCCTTGGGCAGGTCCGCGCCCAGCACCCTGACGCCGCCCTCGTGCGGTCGCAGCAGCGTGGCGAGCACCCGCAGCAGCGTGGTCTTGCCCGCGCCGTTGGCGCCGAACAGCCCGAGCGTCTGGCCCTCCGGGAGCGAGAAGCTGAGCCCGTCCAGTGCCGCCCGCTCGCCGTACTTCCGCACGAGGCCGTCGGCCTCGAGTGCGCTCTCACTCACGCTCGAGCGTTTCCGCCGCGTGGCGCAGCGTGGGCTCCACCACCGGCCACGACTGCCGCACAGCCTTCGGGTTGCCGGGGAAGTTCACGATCAGCGTGCGGCCGCGGATGCCCGACACCCCGCGAGTGAGGATGCCGAGCGGCGTGTGGGTGCGCGACTCGGCGCGGATCGTCTCGGCGAACCCGGGCGCCTCGCGGTCGATCACGTCGAGCGTGGCCTCGGGGGTCACGTCGTCGTGCGTCAGGCCGGTGCCGCCCGTGGTGAAGATGAAGCGCACCCGCTCCTCGTCGGCGAAGCGCCGGAGCGCGGCCGCGATCTCACCGCGGTCGTCGGTCACGGCGTCGCGCACCGCCTCGAGCCCCGCCGCCTCGCACAGCTCCGCCAGCGCCGCTCCCGACTCGTCGTCCTCGCGCCGCGCGCGCGAGCTCGAGATCGTCAAAACCGCTGCTCTCACGGCCGAGACCCTACGCGGTGCGTCTGGTCCAGTACACCTCTGTGGTGTAGGGGATCGTGATCGTCTCGCGGTCGGGGATCACCGCGGCGATCTCCTCGAGCGCCCGCTTGCGCTCCTGATCCGGCAGCGCCGACACATAGCTCCGCGAGGCGAACACCTCCACCGCCTTCGCGCGCGAGACCTCCTGCACCTGCTCGAAGTTGCGCTGCTCCACCGGCTCGAAGAGGCCGCTCTCGTCCACGCCCGTCCGCCACTGGTCGTCCTCGTGCTGCGGGGCGTCGCGCTTGTAGCGCTCGATGATCTCGCGGATCTCGCCGATCCAGCCCTCGCGCTCCTCGCGCGTGTTCCAGATCGGCACCAGGCCGCCGCCGGGACGCAGGACCCGGGCGATCTCGCGCGGCGCCTTCTCCCGGTCGAACCAGTGGAAGGCCTGGCCCACGAAGACGGCGTCCACCGACGCGTCCTCCAGCGGAATCTCCTCGGCGCTGCCCGCCATCGCGGTGACCTCCGGCAGCTCGCGCGCCAGCACCGCGCGCATCCCGTCGAGCGGCTCCACGGCGGTCACGCGCGCGCCGGTGTGCAGCAGCGAGCGCGTGAGCTTGCCGGTGCCGGCCGCCAGGTCGAGCAGCTCGCTCGAGCGGTCGATGCCCAGCTCGCCGACGATGAACGCGATGGCGCTCTGCGGGTAGGTGGGCCGCACGCGCTCGTACAGCTCGGCGGCGGGGCTGTCCCACGCCTTCGAGACCAGCTCACGCACCATCGCCGCGCCTCCACGTGCCGCTCTTGCCGCCGCTCTTCTCGACGAGCATCAACTCGGCGATCTCCACGCCGCGCTCGAGTCCCTTGACCATGTCGTAGAACGTGAGGGCCGCCACCGAGCAGGCGGTCATCGCCTCCATCTCCACGCCGGTCTGGGCGCTGGTGCGCGCCTCGGCGCGGATGGCCGCGGTGCCGGCGACGGCGTCCACCTCGATCTCCACGTCCACGTAGCTGAGCGGCAGCGGGTGGCAGAGCGGGATCAGCTCCGCGGTGCGCTTGGCGGCCTGGATGCCGGCGATCCGCGCGGTGCCGATCACGTCGCCCTTCGGCGCGTCGCCCGCCACCACCGCGGCGGCGGTCGAAGGCTCCATCCGGATCAGCGCCTCGGCCACGGCGCGGCGCTCGGTGACCGGCTTGGCGCCCACGTCGACCATGCGGGC
>DATNBJ010000331.1:0-4109 GCA_035572055.1 Thermoleophilaceae bacterium
ACGCGCGACGTGTCGGGCGAGGGCGTGCAGCAGGCGCTCCTGAAGATCCTCGAGGGCACGGTGGCGTCGGTGCCGCCGCAGGGCGGGCGCAAGCACCCGCACCAGGAGTTCCTCACGATCGACACCACCAACATCCTCTTCGTCTGCGGCGGCGCTTTCGCGAACCTGGACAGGGTGATCGAGCGGCGGATCGGCCACAAGGGCGTGGGCTTCGGCGCGGCCGTGCGGTCGAAGACCAACAAGGACACCGGCGAGCTGTTCGAGCAGGTGCTCCCCGAGGACCTCGTGGAGTACGGCCTGATCCCGGAGTTCATCGGCCGCCTGCCGGTGATCTCGGTGATCCACCAGCTCTCGCGCGACGACCTCGTCCTCATCCTCAGCGAGCCGCGCAACGCGCTCGTCAAGCAGTTCCAGCGCTTCTTCCAGTTCGACGGCATCGAGCTGGTGTTCGCCGAGGACTCGCTCATGTCGATCGCCGACAAGGCGCTCGAGCGCGAGACCGGCGCGCGCGGCCTGCGCTCGATCCTCGAGGAGACGCTCCTCGACGTGCAGTTCGAGCTTCCCTCCCGGCGCGACGTGAAGAAGTGCGTCGTGACCAAGGAGACGATCGAGCGAGGCCTCAAGCCGACGCTCGTCACCGTCGCCGCGGCGGACGAGCCGCCCGAGGCCTCCTCCGAGGCGCAGTCGGCCTAGCAGAAACAGCCGTCTTCCAACAAACTCTTAAGGGCCCTCTTACGGCCCTTTTAGGGCTGAGCGCGACAGTGGAGCTCTTGGGACACCACCACGAGCGCCGGGTGCGGCGGCCCATGGGTTCCGCCTCCGCACCCGCCCTCGCCGCGGCGCGCGCAGTCAGGCCTACATTCCTGGTTCCCCGGCCGGCACGCGCGCCGCGGCTGCTCGTATCTCGTTAGGGTCCCCGCCGTGAAGCGTCTTGCCGACGGGGTCTGGCTGCTGTCCGGCTTTCCACCGAACGGCTTCAACGTCTATCTCCTGGGCGACGTCCTCGTCGACGCCTCGACCCGGCGCGCCGGGAAGCGCATCCTGCGCCAGCTCGAGGGGCACACCGTGACCGCCCACGCGCTCACGCACGCCCACCCGGATCACCAGGGCGCGAGCAGGGAGGTCTGTCAGAAGCTCGGGATTCCCTACTGGGTGGGAGAGCACGACGCCGACGTGGCCGAGAACCCGGAGCTGCTCGAGGAAAGGCAGCCGAAGAACCTCGTCGGCAAAGTCGTCTACCGCATGTGGACCGGGCCCGGGCACCCGGTCGACCGGCGCCTGCGCGAGGGCGACGAGGTCGCCGGCTTCAAGGTGCTCGACACGCCGGGGCACAGCCTCGGCCACGTCACCTTCTGGCGCGAATCCGACCGGGTGGCGGTGATCGGGGACGTGATGAACGGCATGAACCTGGTCACCGGCAGGCCGGGGCTCCATGAGCCGCCGGGCGTGTTCACGCCGGATCCGGCGCGCAACCGCGAGTCGATTCGCAAGGTCGCGGCGCTCGAGCCCGCGCTCGTCTGCTTCGGGCACGGGCCGCCGCTGCGCGACCCCGCAAAGCTGGCGCGTTTCGTCTCGGGCCTTGACTGACCGCAGCTAAAGGTTCCCCGCGCGTGGCCCGATGGGACCGGATGCGGCTCGTCCGCGCACCCATGCTGCTGGCCGTGCTGGTGCTCGTGGTTGCAGGCTGCTCCTCGAGCGGCGGCAAGTCCCACGGCGCAGTCACGGTCGCCCCGATCGTGGAAAAGGACTTCAAGATCAGCGCGCGTAGCTACGAGCTGCGGGCGGGTCAGGTCGATCTCTCGGTGAAGAACGACGGCCCCGACGCCCACGAGCTGATCGTGGTGCGCGAGAACGGCTCCGGGCTGCCCATGCGCGCCGACGGACTCACCGTGAACGAGGACGCGGTCGAGAAGCGAACGCTGGGCGCGCTCGAGCCGGGCCAGCCCGGCGGTACCCGCGAGCTCAACGTGCGCCTCGGGCCGGGGCGCTACGTGCTCCTGTGCAACATGACGGGCCACTACCTGGGCGGCATGCACACCGAGCTGGTGGTGAGCTGACCATGCTGCGGCGCCGCCACCGGTTCGCGCCGTTCGACGCCCGCGGCCGCTTCACGATCGCCGCGATCCTGATCACCTTCGCCGGCTTCTCGGCGATCAGCGTCTTCCTCTCGATCAGGACCACGCGCCACTCCCAGCATCGTGCGGCGGTGCTCCAGGTGGCCGCCCGCCAGCGCGCGATTGCCGAGCGCTACGTGAACGAGGTCCTGCTCGTGTCCTCGGGGGCCACTGCCGACCCCGCCGCCACCGCATCCCTGCTCACCGCCAGCGCCGACGCGCTGCTCGACGGGGGCGAGGCGCCCTCGCTTCCCGGCGACGACGACGAGGCGGACCTGCCCGCGCAGCAGGGCAAGGTGATCCGCGCGCAGCTCAAGCAGGAGCGACGGCTCGCGCACGACCTGGGCGCCACGGGTCAGGCGATTCTCGAGAAGAAGCCGACGCTTGCCGTTCCACTCACGGCGGGCGAGGACATCGCCGCGCGCGATCCGGTGGTACGGCTGCGTGTTCTGGCGGGGCTGACCGCGAACACCTCACTGAACGCCGCCCGCACGATCGCGATCGAGAACGACCGCGGCATCAACCACCTGATCACCACGCAGGTGCTGCTCGGCGTCGGCGGCCTGCTCACCTCGCTGCTGCTCGCCTTCGGCCTCATCGCCGCCACGCGCCGCCAGACCGCCCACTTCCGCAGCCTTGTGACCGCATCGACGGACCTCGTGCTCGTGTTCGGCCGCGGAGGCTGCCGCTACGCCAGCCGCGCGGTGCTCGAAATGGTCGACCGGCCGGAGCCGGATCTGCTCGGCGACGGCCTCGCGCGGTTCGTGCATCCGGACGACCTCGGCATGCTGCGCGCGACCAGCGAGCACGGCGAGCCTGCCGAGATCGTGTTCCGCATGCGCAACCGCCACGGCGAGTGGCGCCAGCTCGACGCGCACGTCACCGACCTGCGCGGCAACCGCCGGCTCCGCGGCGTGGTGCTGAACGCGCGCGACGTGACCGAGCGGATGCGGCTCGAGCAGGAGCTGACGAGGCAGGCCTTCCACGACGGGCTCACGGGCCTCGCGAACCGGGCGCTGTTCCGCGACCGCCTGGACCAGGCGCTGGCGCGCTCGCTCCGCACGAAGGAGCCGCTGGCCGTGCTGTTGCTCGACCTCGACGGCTTCAAGCAGGTGAACGACACCCTCGGCCACGACGCGGGCGACAAGCTGCTGCGCGCCGTCGCGGAGCGCTTCGACGGCGTGGTGCGGCCGAGCGACACGCTCGCGCGCCTGGGCGGCGACGAGTTCGCCCTGCTGATCGATCCGGCCACGGAGAGCGAGGCCGAGGACGTCGCGCGCCGGCTCAACGAGGCGGTGGGCGAGCCGCTCGTCCTGGCGGGGCGCGAGCTGAGCGTCGGCGCGAGCATCGGGATCGTGGCGCACCCCGGCGGCCACGCCGACGGCGACGACCTGATCCGCCACGCCGACATCGCCATGTATGCGGCCAAGGACGCCGGCCGCGGCCACCACCAGGTCTTCCGCTACGACATGGCGCTCGAGTTCGGGGAGCTGCTGGCGCTCGAGGGCGAGCTCCGCGCCGCGGTGGAGAACGGCGAGCTCTGCCTGCACTACCAGCCCGAGATCGACGTGGAGAGCGGCAAGGTCGTGGGCGTCGAGGCGCTGCTGCGCTGGGAGTCGGAGTCGCGCGGCAACGTGTCCCCGGGCGAGTTCATCCCGATCGCCGAGGCCACCGGCCTGATCCTGCCGGTGGGCGACTTCGTGCTGCGAGAGGCCTGCGCCCAGACGGCCAGGTGGCTCCGCGACGGCCTGATCGAGGACCGCTTCGTCACCTGGGTGAACATCTCCGCCAAGCAGCTCGCGGCGGGCCGGGTGGGCACCGCGGTGGACCAGGCCCTGGAGGCCACCGGGCTGTCGCCGAAGTTCCTCGGCCTCGAGGTGACCGAGACGGCGATCGTGCCGGACGGCAGCGCGGGCGAGCGCGCCCGCGAGGAGCTGCAGATGCTGCACGACCGGGGGGTGCACGTCGCGATCGACGACTTCGGCACCGGCTTCT
>DATNBJ010000332.1:0-14018 GCA_035572055.1 Thermoleophilaceae bacterium
GGGCTCCACGCAGGGCGGCCTCACCCAGGCCGGCCCCGGCGGCGGCATGTTCGGCGGCAGCGGCGGCCTCTCCGAGGCGGTGACCTACGTGAACGCACACGGCGGCGGCACCATCGCGGTGTCCAGCCAGTCGGGCGCCTCGGCGCAGATCATCGCGAGCGGGGCGAAGGTCGCCGGCATCGGCGGATTCTCCGGACGCGAGAGCCAGGTGAGTATCCAGTGGCTGGCCCAGCAGGTCGCCTCGGGCAAGATCCGCTGGGTTCTGGTCGACGGCAGCGGCGGCGGCATGATGCAGGACGGCCGCGTCGGGAGCAGCCAGGTGATGACCGCCGTGGCCAAGGCCGGCAAGCAGGTGAGCTACGGCGGCAGCGGCACGCTGTACGACCTCCAGGGACAGGCCTCGGCTCTGCTCAGCGCCCTCTAGGCATCACGGAAGGATGAGGTGGCTGTCGCCGAACTCGTGCCAGAGGTAGCCGTGCTCCCGCGCGGACTGGTACGAGAGGTCGACGAGCCGGTCGCCGGCCATGGCACGCAGCATGTCGAGGTGTGAGGCCTCGGGCTCGTGCCAGCCGGTGATCAGGCCGTCGACCACGCTGACGCCGCGCTCGGGCGTGATCACCAGGTTGGTCCAGCCCTCCGCCGGCGCCACGGCGCCGTCGGGGCCGGCGGACTCGAGCGCCCGCACGACGGTGGTGCCCACGGCGATCACGCGTCCGCCCCACTCGCGCACGGCGTTCACCAGGCGCGCGGTGGTCTCGGGCACGCGGTAGTGCTCGGCGTACGGCGCCTCCCCGCGCTCGGGCGATGACACCCCGGTGTGCAGGGTGATCGGCGCGACGTGCACGCCGCGCGCCACCAGGCCGGTGATCAGCTCGCGCGTGAACGGGCGTCCGGCGCTCGCCATCTCCGCGCTGCCGGGCTCGAGCGCGTAGGCGTTCTGGTACTCGTGGAGCGGCCACTCGCGCGGCACGTAGCGGTAGCGGATCGCGTGCCCGTGGCGATGCAGGTACTCCTGCACCGGCTCCGGCAGCTCGAGCTTCGCCAGCCAGAGCCGCCGGCCCGAGGCGTATGGCGCGAGGATCGAGGCGCTGCCGCCGCCGGGCAGCGAGAACCGCTCGCCGACACGCACGTCGGTGAAGGGATCGTCGCCACGGCGGAGCTCCACGCGCCACCAGGTCGGATCCTCGCTGTGCGGTGCCGGGGTGGAGAGCCGCAGCTCGAGCGCCTCGCCGTCCTCGCGGATCGCGGGCAGCGCGGCCGGCAGCGTGGCGGAGTTGTTGATCACCACGAGGTCGCCCGCGTGCAGAAAGCGCGGCAGCTCGTGGAAGCGGGTGTGGACGATGCTGTCGTCGTGACGGCTGGCGACCATCAGGCGCACCTCGTCGCGACGCAGCCCGCGCGCCTCGGGCGGCTCGTGCGCCTCGAGCCGCCGCGGGAGCCGTTCCGCCGCAGCCCTCACGCGCGCGCCTCGACGAGATCGGCGGCGCGGTAGCGGCCGCTCGGCACCTGGCCCTCGATCAGGGCGAGCAGGCCGGGCACGCTGGCCTCGGGCGGTGGCCGGTCCGAGATGTCCTCGCCCGGGAACGCCGCCTGGTGCATCTGGGTGTTCATGTCGCCCGGATCCACCGCGTAGATGCGCAGCTCCGGATGCTCGGCGGCGAGGATCGCGGTGAGCTGCTCGAGCGCCGCCTTCGAGGATCCGTATCCGCCCCAGCCGTCGTAGGGCTCGACGGCGGCGTCGGAGGTGATGTCGAGGATCCGCGCGCCGTCGCTCAGACGCGGCAGCGCCAGCTGCACCAGGCCGAGCGGCCCCGTGACGTTCACCTCGTACACGTGCCGCAGCTCGTGCAGCGGGTAGCGCGACAGCGGCGGCTGAGGGCTCGGTCCGAGCAGGCTGGCGTTGTTCACCAGCAGGTCGATGCCATCGCCCGCCGCCTCCACCAGCGCGCGGCGATGCGCCGGGTCGCGGACGTCGCCGGGGATCGCGGTCGCGTTCGGGATGCCGGCCCATTCGGTCTCCAGCGCGCCGGCGCCCCGGGCATCCACCACGATCCGCCAGTCGCGCTCTATCAGTGCGCGCCCCAACGCCAGCCCGAGGCCGCGCGAGGCGCCTGTGAGGATTGCCGTTTGCATGACCCGCACGCTAGGTGCGAGCGGGTCTGAGTTACCAGTGGAAATTGGTCCTAGGACCTACGGCTGAGCCGGGTCGCGTAAAGCGCCGCCTGCGTGCGATCCGACACTCCGAGCTTCGCCAGCACGTGGCTCACGTGCGTCTTCACGGTCTTCTCCGCCACGCCCAGCTCGAGCGCGATCCGCTTGTTCGAGAACCCGCGCGCGATCAGGTCGAGCACCTCCTGCTCGCGCGGCGTGAGCGCCTGCTCCGGCTCCGCACCGCCGCCGTCGGCGACCGCCTCCACGAGGCGCGCGGCCACCGCCGGATCGATCAGCGTCTCCCCCGCGTCCGCGAGCCGGATCGCCCGCGCCAGCTCCTGCGGCTGCACGTTCTTCAGCAGGTAGCCGGCCGCGCCCGCACGGATTGCCGGCATCAGCCGGTCGTCGTCGAGAAAGCTGGTGAGCACGATCACGCGGGCGCCCGGCACGCGTTGGCGCAGCTCCCGCATCGCGCCCACGCCGTCGAGCCTCGGCATGACCAGGTCCATGAGGATCACGTCGGGCTTCAGCTCCTCCGCCAGCGGCAGCGCCTCGTCGCCGTCGCCCGCCTCGCCCACCACCTGCAGGCCGTCCTGCAGCTCCAGGAAGGTGCGCAGCCCCTCGCGCACGACCGCGTGGTCGTCCACGATGAGAACGCGGATCGGCTCGTCAGCCAATCGGTGCCTCCAGCTTCACCGCGGTCCCCCTGCCGCGCTCCGACTCGATCGCCAGCCGCGCTCCGATCCGCTCCGCCCGCTCCTCCATCGAGGTGAGCCCGAGCCGCCGCGCGCGCAGCTCGGGGGCGTCGGGGTCGAAGCCCACGCCGTCGTCGGCCACCTCGAGCAGGAGGTAACCGTTCTGCCGGCTGAGCCGCACGTGCACGTGCCGCGCCTGCGCGTGCCGGAGCGCGTTCTGGAGAGCCTCCTGGGCGATGCGCAGCAGCTCGCGGTCGCGGGCGGGATCGCCCTCGATCTCGGCATCCACCTCGAGGTCGATCTCCCCGGCCCCCGGCTGCAAACGCCTCAACACCTCCACGTGCTTGCGCAGCGCGCCGCAGAGACCGTCGCGCTCGAGGTCCGCCGGCCGCAGTTCGAAGATCAGCGATCGCAGCTCGTCGAGCGCCTGCTGGGCCAGCAGCTTGAGCTTCTCCACCTGCTCGCGAGCGGCGTTCTGGTCGCGATCGAGCAGCTCGCCCGCCGCCTCGGCGGTCAGCACGAGGCTGAAGAGCCGCTGGCTCACGGCGTCGTGAAGCTCGAGCGCCAGGCGGTTGCGCTCCGACAGCGTGGACAGCTCCCGGCTGCGCTCGTTCAGCCGCGCGTTGGTGATCGCGATGGCCGCGTGCGCGGCCAGCAGCTCGATCAGCTCCTGGTCGGTGTCCGAGAAGTCGGCCGCCCCGATCTTCTCGGTGAGATAGAAGGCGCCGATCACCTCGTCCCGCGCGACGATGGGCACCCCGAGGAACGACCGCATGTCTGGATGCCCGCGCGGCCACCAGCCCCGGAAGCGCGGATGCTCGTGCATGTCGGCCGTCCGGTACGGATCGCTCGAGTCGAACATTGCGCCGAGCATCCCGTGCTGCCGGGGGAGCGGACCGAGGGACTCGATCAGCTCGTCACTCATGCCACTCGTCAGAAACTGGGAGAACCCGCCGTCCCCATCGGGCAGCCCGAGAGCGGCGTAGCGAGCGTCGGCGAGCTCCCGCGCGGAGTCGACGAGCCTCTGGAGCACCTCCTCGACAGACCGCTCCGCGGCCACGGCAAGCACGGCATCGCTGACGGCACGCAGCGCGGGCGTGAGCGGCTCGGCCATTTGAGGTCACTGTAGAGCGCCCGCCGGGGGGCGAATTTCAGACCTGGCTGCGATTCAGACTGATATGCAGACCGAATCGCAGCCACGTGACCGTGAGATCGCGAAACTGGCCGATCGACAGCACGGTGTGGTCGCTCTATGGCAGTTGCTCGCGCTCGGTCTGGGACTGGGGGCAATCAAGTATCGAGTTGCGAGCGGGCGCCTGCACTTGGTGCATCCGGGCGTCTACGCCGTCGGGCGCCGCCGCCTCGAATGGCGTGGTGTCCTCAGTGCTGCGGTTCTCGCGTACGGGTCCGAGGCCGTGCTGAGTCACAGGAGTGCGGCCCGACTGTGGGGCATCCGGCCCGACAACCGGCGCGACGTCGATGTGACCGTGCCCGCCCGCGGGCTGCGGCGCAGGCGCGGCCTCCACCCGCACTGCGTCAGAGACCTCGACCCCTGCGAGGTCACGAAGATCGACGGCATCCCCGTCACCACCCTTCCCCGCACCCTCCTCGACCTCGCGGAGGTGGTGCCCAAGGCCCATGTGATCAGGGCCCTGACCGAGGCCGAGCGGCAGCGGATCTTCGACCTGCGCGCGCTCGAAGCCGTCATGGCGCGCAGCCCGGGCCGCCGGGGAGTGCGTCCACTTCGCCACATCCTCAGCGATGCGGTCATCGAGCCCGCCACCAAGCAGGAGCTCGAGCACCGGTTCCTCCAGTTCTGCCACGCGGCCGGCCTTCCGAGGCCGAAGGTCAACACGCAGGTCGAGGGCTATGAGGTGGACGTCCTCTGGCCCGAGAGCAAGCTCATCGTCGAGCTCGACAGCTGGTCCTTCCACCGCCACCGCAAGGCCTTCGAGGACGACCGCGAGCAGGACGCGGTACTCCTCCTCGCCGGTCATCGAGTCGTGCGCGTGACCTGGCGGCAACTCACACGGGAGCCGAACAAGCTCGCGAGCAGACTCAGAGCCCTGCTTTAGACCGGCAGTGCTCCGAGCAGAAGTAGTAGGTGTGGCCGTCGTGCGAAGCCGTGACCGCCTTCGAGCGGTCCACCTTCATCCCGCACACCGGATCCGTCGCGCCGCGGCGCCAGGTCAGCGCGAACAGCGCAGCGAACACCACGAGCCCCAGCACGTTCAGGAACAGCTTGTAGTTCACCTCCACCGACCCGAACACATCCGACCGCGACGGCCGCGCGCCGGTCGGAATCAGCCCCGCCCAGCCGAACACCAAATCGACGAACAGGGCCGCCAGCACCATCGTCAGGAACATCAGCGCGGTGATCTTCAGCGCGAACGAGGTCCCGTAGTACTTGCGGTAGGCGAGCAGGATCGGGATCACGATCAGGTCGGCGAAGATGAACGCCATCACGCCCGCGAAGCCGATCCCGCCGGACCACAGCACGGCGGCCAGGGGCACGTTGCCCACGGAGCAGACGAAGCTGAGCACTGCGATCAGCGGCCCGACGAGCACGTTCTCCAGAGTCCGCAACCCCGACGGCGCGTTCTCGATGAACAGGAAGTTGAAGAAGTCGTCGCCCAGCAGCCCGATGAAGCCGGCCAGCACGAAGCCGAGCCCGATCTCCTTCCAGAGCATCTGCCAGTCGCCGCGGAAGTTGTGCGCCACGTCGGACCACGCCTCGAACGAGGTCAGCCGCGAGCCGCCCGCCGACTCGTGCTGGTGTCCCGCATCGGCGTGAAGCGCGTGCTCGCGCGCACGCTCCTCGTCGCGCCGCGACACGAACAGCCGCAGCATCGCCCACATCAACCCGATCATCACGATCCCGCCCAGGTACTCGCCGAGCGTGAACTGCCAGCCGAGCAGGATCCACAGCACCAAGCCGAGCTCCCACACCAGGTTGGTGGAGGCGAACTGGAACGCCAGCGCGGAAGCGGCGGAGGCGCCCTTCTGGAAGAGCGACTTGGCGATCGCGATCGCGGCGTAGGAGCAGGAGGAGGAAGCGGCGCCAAGGCCCGTGGCCAACCCAACGGAGCGAGCGCCCTCTCCCGACAGCGACGACTCGATCCGCCGCCGCGGCACCCAGGCCTGCACGATCGCGGAGATCAGGAAGCCGAGGACGAGAGCCCACCAGACCTCCCAGGCCATGAGGAAGGCGTTCCAGAAGCCGTCCCCGATCTTTGAGACCACATCTGCCACCTGACGGAGTATACCCCCTGGGGGTATGCCATACTCAGCGCATGGAAACTCACGGCTACAGTGCCAACAAGGACCAGCTCCTCAAGCGCCTCGCCCGCATCAAGGGCCAGGTGGCGGGCGTCGAGCGGATGATCGAAGAGGACCGCTACTGCATCGACGTGCTCACCCAGATCGCCGCGGTGGAGGCCGCGCTCGACAAGGTGGCGCTCGGCCTGCTCGACGACCACGCGCGCCACTGCGTGATCGGCGGCGACCCGGAGCTGCAGGAAGCGCGCACCCACGAGCTCATGGCGGCCGTCGGCCGCTTCATGAAGCGCGGCTGATGCGAGCGCGGACGAAGCTCGCACTCGGCGCCGCCGTGGCAACCATCGGCAGCGCCCTCTGGTGGCGAAAGAACCCCAGCGCCTGCCCCTACAACCAGCGCTTCTGGGTCGAGGCGCCGCACCCGTTCATCACGCGGACCCGACTCGAGGAGGCCCTGCGGCCGCAACCGGGCGAGACCCTCCTCGAGATCGGACCCGGCACCGGCTACTACTCGCTGGACGTCGCGAACCGGATCGCGCCCGGCACGCTGCACGTATTCGACATCCAGCAGGAGATGCTCGACCACACGATGCGCAGAGCCCGCGAGAACGGCATCGACAACATCGAGCCGCGCCAGGGCGACGCGAGGGTGCTCCCCTATGAGGACGGGACCTTCGATGCCGCCTACCTCGTCACCGTGCTCGGCGAGATCCCGGACCAGGAGAAGGCCCTCGACGAGCTGCAGAGGGTGGTCAAGCCGGGCGGCAGGCTGATCGTCGGCGAGCTCTTCGGCGACCCCCACATGGTCACCATCAAGGCCCTGCAGGAACGCGCCAGGGGCATGACGCTGGAGGCGCGCGTCGGCCCGAAGTTCGGCTACTTCGCCCGGCTCAGGGCTCCAGCCGCGCCAGGTTGATCGCCAGCTCGAGCGAGAGCAGGTCCTCGGAGGCCAGCTCGAGCCCGGACACCTTCTCGATGCGGGAGAGCCGCTGGCGCAGCGTGTTCGGATGGATGTACAGCGCCCGCGCCGACGTGCTCACCGAGCAGCGGTTGGCGAGGTACTCGGCCAAGGTCGCGACCAGGCTCGACCGCCGCCGCCGGTCGTACTCGACGAGAGCCTGCACCGCCTCGAAGTGGCGGTCGCGCGGCGCCTCCCCGGCGGGCAGCCGCACCAGGTACTTGTAGGCGCCGAGCCGCGCGTACGGCAGCGCCCCGCCGCCCGGTCGCAGCGCCCGCGAGATTCGCCCGGCGTCGTCGGCCTCACGCAGACCCATGTGCGCCCCGGCGAGGCCCGAGCGCGGATCGGACATGCCCACCGCCAGCTCCTCCTTCCGGCCAAGCTCGTCGAGCGACTCCTGCAACCGAGGCCACGACTCGGCCCCGAACGGCAGAGGAACCAGCGCCCGCAGCCCGCGATCGCCGACCTCCACCAGCGAACCCGGCGCGAGCCGCCGCAGCGACGCCTCGAACCGCGCCGCCCGCTCCGGCCAGCCGGCAGCGCCCGGAAGCTGCGAAGCCGCCAGCACCACCACCTCGCGCGCCGGCTGCCACGACGCGGCACGGGCACGCGCCTCCACGAGGTCCTCCCTGGCCGACTCGATCGCGTCGAACAGGTCGCGCACCACGTTCTCCGCGGTGAGCTGCTCGATCAGGGCGGCCTTGTCGAGCGCAAGGGCGAGCTGATGGGCCACGGTGCGCAGCAGCTCGTACTCCTCCCGCCCCTCGGGCGCGCCATACACGCTCAGCACGCCCACGCGCTCGCCGCCGGAGAACAGCGGCGCCGACAGAGCGCCCGGCGGCGCGTCGCCATTGACGGAGTCGAGATGCGGGTCCTCGCCCGCGAGCGGCGGATCCGCCGCCGCCGGCTCGAGGCGTCCGCTCGGAAGCGAGCGCAGATACAGACGACAGGAGGACGCACCCAGCAGACGCCGCATCCCGCGCGTCACCGTCTCGGCGAGCTGCTCGCGCCCGTGCGCCTCGGCGAGCTGCCCGCCAAGCCGTGACAGCGCCTCGAGACGCGACACGCGCTTGCGCGTCTGCTCGTACAGCCGCGCGTTCTCCAGCGGCCCGGCCAGCAGCGACGCGGTCTGCTCCAAGAAGGTCATCACGTCCTCGCTGAACTCGCGCGGCGCGGCGGTGTGCAGAACGAGCACGCCGATCACCTCGCCCGAGGACGCCGCCGGCACCGGCACCGCGCACATCGACTGGAACTGCTCCTCCTCGAGCTCCTTCACGTACTTCATGCGCGGGTCGTCCATCGCGTTCTCGCGGATGAACGTGGGCCGCGCGTTGCGCGCCACCCAGCCGGCGATCCCCTCGTCGACCGGGATCTCGAGCTGCCCGACCATGTGCGCGTACACGGGAGAGGCCGCACGCAGACGCAGCATCTCGCCCGCGCGCAGGTAGACGAAGCAGGCGTGGCACTCGGTGGACTGGGTCAGCAGCCGCACGACCCCCGCGAGCACCCGCTCGAGCGTGGGCGCGGCCATGGCCTCGATGAGCGCGTACAGCGTCTCGTTCTCGAGTCGAACCGGCTCGCTGGCGCGGCGAGTGACGGCCATGAAGCCGATCGTAGTCGGCGAGTGTGCGCTTCGCACACCTTTACGCGCGCCCACACCGCGGCTAAGGTCGTGCTTGCACAGGACTCGCAGACCTGGGGGCTCAACCGAATGACGGACCCGGCGTTGCTGCCGGCCACGGAGCTGCTGGCAGCGCTCCGTGAGCGGCGCATATCCAGTCGTGAGCTGCTGGAGCTCCAACTCCAGCGGATCGAGCGCTACAACCGCAAGCTGAACGCTCTGCTCAGCCTCGACGCCGAGCGTGCGCTGGCCGAGGCCGACGTGGCCGACGAGGCCCGCGCCCGCGGCCGCGATCTCGGCCCGCTGCACGGCCTGCCGATGACGCTGAGGGACACGTTCGAGGCCGACTCGGACGCCTGGATGCGCCTGCGCGCCGCCGGCGCCATCGTGTTCGGCACCTCCAACGCGCCCACCCTCGCCCCCGACGGCAACTTCTACAACCCGCCGTTCGGCCACACCAACAACCCGTGGGACCTCACGCACACCACGGGCGGATCCGCGGGCGGCGCCGCCGCCGCGCTGGCCGCGGGCCTCACGAACCTCGAGCTGGGCGTGGACCTGGCGGGCACCGTGCGGCGCCCCGCCCACTTCTCGGGCGTGTACGGGTTGAAGCCGTCATACGGCGCCGTGCCCGGCAGCGATGCGGACATGAGCGCGATCGGCCCGCTCGCCCGCGGGGTCGACGACCTCGAGCTGGCGCTCGACGTGCTGGCCGGCCCCGACGACCAGGCGGCGATCGCCTGGAACCTCGAGCTGCCCCAGCCGCGTGCCGGCTGGCTCGGCGACTACCGGGTGGGAGTGTGGCTGGACGATCCGGCCGCGCCGGTCGACGGCGAGGTGCTCGGCGTGCTCCGCGCGGCTATCGACAAGCTCGCCGAAGCCGGCCTCGAGATCGTGGAGCGGCCCGCGCCGGTGCCGCTGGACGACGCCCGCCGCGTGCACCGCGAGCTGCTCATGGGGGTCTACTGCTCGGGCATGGCCGAGGGCGCGTTCGCCGCGCTCAAGCAGCTCGCCGCCACCACGCCTCACAGCGAGGACGAGAGCGAGGCGATGTACCGCGCGCGGCTGCTCACCCAGACCAAGCGCGAGTGGAGCGACGCCGACCTGGAGCGGCGCGCGATGCGCGAGCGCTGGGCCGAGTTGTTCCTCGAGTTCGATGCCTTCCTCTGCCCGGTGGCGCCACACGTGGCTCCGCCGCACGACCCGAACCCGGAGCTCGACGCGCGCACGGTGACGATCAACGGCGAGCCGCGCCCCTACTGGGACCAGCTCGGCTGGATCGCCTACGCCAGCGCCGCCTACCTGCCGGCGGTGTCGGTGCCGGTGGGGCTCACCAGCGAGAGCCGCCTGCCGGTGGGCCTCCAGGTGATCGGCCCCTACCTCGAGGACCGCACCGCGCTCGACGTGGCGCGCCGCGTGTCGGAGGTCGTCGGCGGCTTCGAGGCCCCGCCGCCTTTCGTCGCGCCAACCGCGGTTCGCGCTTGACCGTTAGATCAAGCAGAAATATAGTTTTTCAATATGAAGACGCGGGCGGCCACCGCAACCGAGATCGACGAGCTGGCCCACGCTCTGCCCGAGCGCATCTGGCTTCTCGGCCGCCTCTTCTGGCGGCGCGGCCAGCGTGACATCACCCGCACCGAGGCCGGACTTCTCAACTCGCTGTCGGACGGGCCCCGCCGCATCACCGAGCTCGCCGAGCTGGAGGGTCTCGCCCAGCCCACCGTCACGCTGCTCGTCGGGCGTTTGGAGGAGCGCGGATGGGTAACACGCGAGCGTGATCCCGACGACCGGCGCGCCGTCCTCGTGAGCCACACCCCGTCGGGGCTGACGGCGCTGGAGCAGATGCGCAGCGAGTCGCGGATCATGATGCACGAGCATCTCTCCGCCCTGGAGGAGAACGAAGTGCACTCGCTGGTTGCGGCAAACGACGCGCTGGCAGCCCTCGTCGAACAGATTCAGCAGGGGAGCTAGCCGTGTTCCACAACATCCTGGTCAGCTACGACGGCTCGCCCCACGCGGAGCGTGCGCTGGAAGAGGCCATCGACCTCGCGCAGCTCTCGCACGCGCGCCTCACGATCCTGACCGCCATCACGCGCTGCCCCGCCTGGGCCTACAGCGGCCCGTCGGTGGCGGCAGCCGCCACGCTCAGCACCGAGCTCGAGCACGAGGCGGCGAACATCCAGCGCCAGGCGATCGACCGCGTGCCGGACGACCTGCCCGTCACGAAGATCCTCACCCACGAGCCGATCGTCAAGGCGCTCATGAAGCAGGTGGGCACGGGCCGGCACGACCTCGTGGTGATGGGCTCACGCGGTTTCGGGCCCGTGCGGGGCACCCTGCTGGGCAGCGTGAGCCGGCACGTGCTGTCGCACAGCGACGTGCCCGTGCTGATCATGCACGCCGAGCCCGCCGTGGCGGAGGCCGCGCCCGACCCGGTGCCGAGCGCGACGTCCTCCGAAGCCGGCTAGAAGAACATGCCGCCGCCGGGCGGCGGCGCTGGAGCGCTCTGCGGCCCGAAGTGGCCCTTGAACTGCCTCTTGAGGTGCGGGCGCCCCTTGAAATGCCCGGGCTTCGCGTTCACCAGGTCGTCGATGTTCGCGTCGAGCTTCTTCAGCAGGTTGTCCGCCTGGTCCTGGCTGATCTTCTTGTTCTTGACGGCCTTGTCGAGCTGCGTCTTCGCGGCGGACCGGATCTCGCTCTTGAGACCGTCCAGCGACTTGTTCTGAGCCTTCGCGATCTCGGCCAGGGACTTGCCGGAGGCGAGCTGCTGCTTGAGCTGCGCCATCGTCAGGTCCAGGTACTTCGCCACGTCCTGGGCCGCCGCGCCGATTCCGAACCCGAACCTGAAGCCGAAGCCCGGGCCTCCGGGGCCGCCCGGACCGGGACCCTTGGGGCCGGGGCCGGCGAACGGCGGTCCGCCGAGGCCCGGCACCGCGCCGCTCTGCTCGACCTTCTTCTTGATCGCGTCCGCGTCGGACTGACTGAGCTTGCCCGCCTTCACCGCGGCGTCGAGGCGGTCCTCGAACGCGCCCTTGAGCGCGGAGTTGAGCTGGTCGCGGCTCACGTGCAGACGGCTCGCGAGGTCGTTCAGATACGCGTCGCGGCCGTTGTCATTGCCGCTCGTGACGGCGTAGGCGCCGCCGGCGGCGCCGAACGCCGCGAGCACCACCCCACCGATTGCAAGCTTGCGCTTGAGCTTCCGATCCACTGCTCCTCCTCTGGCGGGACGATACCCATGGCACCAAGCGCGTTTAAGCCGGCTGTTAGAGCCAGGGCAAAAAAACGTAAGAATTCGATGAGAGCCTTGGCGACCGCGATCGACATCCACGGACTGCGCGCCCTGCTCGACGCCCAGCTCGTGGAGGTGCTCCCGGCGGAGGAGTACGAGGAGGAGCACCTGCCGGGCGCGATCAACCTGCCGCTGAAGCAGCTCGATGCGGAGACCGCCGCGGCGCTCGATCGCGGGCGGCCGGTGATCGTCTACTGCTGGGACTACATATGAGACCTGAGCCCACGAGCCGCGTGCCGGCTCGAGACGCTCGGCTTCACGGACGTGTACGACTACGCGCCGGGCAAGGAGGACTGGCTCGCCCGCGGGCTGCCCACCGAAGGCGAGAAGGCGGACGCCCCGCGTGCCTGGAAGCTGGCCCGCGACGACGTGGTCACCTGCTCGCTGAGCGACACGGTTGGCGACGTGCGCGAGCGGATCCTCGCGTCGCCCTACGGGTTCGGCTTCGTGGTGACCGGCGACGGCTGCGTGCTCGGCCGGATGCGTAGGTCGGCGCTCGACTGCGACCCGTCGCTCACCGCCGAGCGAGTGATGGAGCCGGGCCCGTCGACGGTGCGCGCGGACCTGTCGCCCGAGGAGCTGCGCGAGAAGCTCGACAGGAAGGGCTTCCGCTGGGCGGTGGTCACCACGCCCGACGGCGTGCTGATCGGCGTGGTGCCGCGCTCAGCCCTGGGTTGACAGGAGGTACTGCGTGCAGCGGAAGAGCGCGAGGTCCTTGCCGTCCGACTCGCGCAGCACGGTCGCGTCCCACACCTGAGTGGTCCGGCCGCCGTGCGCCAGGCGCGCCTCGCCGCGCAGCGTGTCGCCGGTCCGGGCCGAGCGCATGAAGTTCGTCTTCAGCTCGATGGTCGTGAAGTTGGCCACGCCCTCGGGGAGCGACGCGAGGCAGCCGAAGCCGCACAACGTGTCCGCGAGCGCCACCACCGTGGCCGCGTGCAGGTAGTCGTTCGGCGCCATCAGCTCCTGACGCAGCTCCAGGCGTCCTTCGGCGAACCCGTGCTCGACGGTCCCGAACTCGATGCCGAGCAGCTCGGGAAGGCTCGTCACGCCATGAAGCGGATCATCTCGTCCGCGATCCGCTCGCCCGCGTCCTCCTGGAGGAAGTGCGACGCGCCCTCGATGCGCACCTGCTCGCCGGCGGTCGGGATCACCGACGTGAACGCCTCGCCGGCGCGCGGGTAGGGGAACACCGGGTCCCCATCGGAGAACGCGACGAGTACGGGCTTGTCCCAGCGCGAGAGCTCGTCCATCACCGCGCGCATCTCGGTGGCGCCCGTCGCCTCTTCCGAGGTCGGCACGATCAGCGGGAACTGGGCGGCGCCCGCCTTCGACTCGGCCGTGGGGAACGGCGCCTCGTAGGCGGCCACCACGTCCTCGGAAACTTCCGTGGCCGTCGCGCCGTTCACCACGAATCCCACCGGCAGGTCCGGGTTGCGCTCGGCGAAGTCGCGCCACGCCATGAAGCCCTTGCTCACCCGCCCGGTGAACAGGCCGGTGTTGAGGATCACGAGGCGCGCCACGCGCTCGGAGTTCTCCACCGCCCAGCGCAGGCCGATGGGTCCGCCCCAGTCCTGCACCACGGCGGTGACGCCCTGCACGTCGAGGCTCTCGAGGTGCCTCGTGACCCGCTCGACGTGGCCGTCGTAGGTGTACCAGTCGCGGTCGGTGGGCTTGTCGGAGCGGCCGAAGCCGGCGTAGTCGGGACAGATCACGCGGTAGCCCGCGCCCGTCAGCGGCGGGATCATCTTGCGGTAGAGGTAGGACCAGGTGGGCTCGCCGTGGAAGCAGACGACCGGCTCGCCGTCACCCTCGTCGAGGTGGTGCAGCCGCAGGCCGTCGTGCTCGAAGTAATGCGGCTCGAAGTCGTAGCCGGGCAGGTTCTCGAACCGCTCGTCCGGCGTCCGGAAGATCTCCATTCAGCCCGCCGGCAACGCGTAGGCGACGACGGCCGCGTAGTGGACCGCCGCCGCGGCGATCACCAGCAGGTGGAAGATCTCGTGGTAGCCGAAGACCTTCGGGCTCGGGTCC
>DATNBJ010000333.1:0-5474 GCA_035572055.1 Thermoleophilaceae bacterium
GCCGCAGGCCAAGTACCGCGAGTTCGGCGGCAGCTTCATCTACCCGATGGGCGAGGACAAGGTGTCGATCGGGTTCGTGGTGGGCCTCGACTATCGCGACGCCACCTTCTCCTGCCACGACGTGCTCCAGGAGCTGAAGACGTCGAAGCTCGTGCGCGGCATCCTCGAGGGCGGCAAGCGCGTGGGCTGGGGTGCGAAGACGATCCCCTCGGGCGGCTACTGGGCGATGCCCGAGCGCCTGTGGGCGCCCGGCCTCGTGATGGCGGGCGACGGCGCCTCGATGGTGAACGTGCCGCAGCTCAAGGGCATCCATTACGCGATGCACGCGGGCATCTACGCCGCGGAGGCGATCTTCGACGCGCTCAAGAAGGGCTCGACGGACGACCTCTCCGGCTACGAGGACCGCGTCCGCGGCTCGGTCATCGAGAAGGACATCTACCGCTCGCGCAACATGCGGCAGGTGTTCAGCAAGGGCTTCTTCATCGGCGGCGCGATCGCCAACCTGATGGAGGCCTCGGGCGGCCGCCTCCCTCCGGGCCACTTCAAGACGCACGACGACGCTGAGGTGGACGTCTTCATCGGGAACCGCAACAAGAAGTATCCGAAGCCCGACGGCAAGTACACGTTCGACAAGCTGTCCTCGGTCTTCGCCAGCGGCAACGCCACCCGCGACGACGCGCCGAACCACATCCGCATCCAGAAGAGCGTGCCCGTCGAGCTCGCGCTGATGTGGGAGAACATGTGCCCGGCGCAGGTCTACTCGGTGCCCGACGAGGTGAAGGACCGGCTCGCGAAGAACGGGTCGAGCCTCGAGGGCGAGCTGGTGGAGATGGAGATCACGCCGTCCAACTGCGTGCAGTGCGGGGCCATCACCGCGAAGGGCGGGCGCCTGACGCCGCCCGAGGGCGGCGACGGGCCGAATTATCAGCAGACGTAGTAGTGCCTAGTGCCTAGTGCCTAGTCCCTAGTCCCTAGAGGTGTGGCTTCGTCGCCGCTTCGCTGCCTGACTCGTTTAGGATCGCGCCCTTGCGCCGCCTGGCCCTCCTAGCGCTGGTGTTCGTGCTCGCTTTCGCCGCACAGGCGCAGGCGGCCGGCTCGAGGTGGGTCGCGGTGAAGGGCGCGTCCGCCGCGGGCCCCGCGAAGTACGACCTCACCCACGTGCGGATCTTCGGTCCGAAGAGCGCCAGGCGCGTCCTGATCCTCGTGCCCGGCTACATCGGCGGGGCCGGGGACTTCAGCGCGATCGGCCCGGACATCGTCAGGCGCGTCCCGAACCTCCAGGTGTGGGCCTGGGACCGCCGCAGCAACGCCTTCGAGGACACGTCTGTGTTCGCGGGCGGCGATCCCGATCAGTCCTTCGGCTACTACCTGAACGGCGGCACGGTGAACGGGAAGAAGTTCCAGCCGCTGGCCGGCTCGACCGTGCCGTTCGTCCGCGACTGGGGACTGAAGACCGAGCTCGAGGACCTGCGCAACGTGGTGCTGAAGGCGCGCGACCGCGGCCGCCGCGAGGTGATCCTCGGCGGCCACTCGCTCGGCGGCTCCACGACGGTCGCCTACGCCGCCTGGGACTTCAACGGCCACCCGGGCTACAGGGATCTGACCGGTCTCGTGCTGATCGACGGCGGCCTGCTCGGCACGTTCTCCACGCCCTCGCTCGCCAGCGTGAAGAAGCGCCTGGCCGACCTCCGGAAGGGCGACCCGTTCGTGGACCTGCTCGACCTCGGCATCCCGTGGGCGGCCGGCGCGTTCGCCGAGACCGCCGCGCTCTACGCCGAGAAGAAGCCGAACGAGCCGGCCGTGCTCCAGCAGTACCCGCTCATCCCCAGCGACCTGCGGCCGCCCGTGCCGGCCACGAACGAGGCGGCGCTCGGCTACGCGTTCGACGCGTCCACCTCTCCCAAGTCGCTCGCGCTGATCCAGGTGCACGCCGGGCAGCTCGCGGCGAGCGGCAACCCGCGGCCCTGGCAGGCGGGCGAGCTCACGCCGCTCTCGCGGCTCGAGGAGGGGTTCACCCAGGAGCCCGGCAACGCGGTGGAGTGGTACTTCCCCCAGAAGCTCACGCTCGACGTGGACGGCGCGAACCTGCTGAACCGCAACCCGATCACCAGGCTGCTCGGCCTCCGCGAGTACGACCGCGCCCAGGTGGACGTCCCCCTATACGCGTTCGAGACGAGCCTGACGAACGGGCGCGTGCTCCGCGGCGCGCGCCGTTTCGTGAAGAGCTCGAAGGTGCCGAGCTCGAAGCTCGTCGCCGATCACGGGGCCGGCCACCTCGACCCGCTGTTCGCGGCACCGTCGAAGAACCGCTTCCTCCAGACGGTCGTGCCGTTCTTGAAGCGCCTCAAATAGGCGATTTGGCGCGGTACCGCGCTTTCGGTACGTCCAGATCCGCTAAAGCGCTTATTTGCAGGCCTAAACGTTTGTACGAGGCGCACGGGCTTTAGCACTCTCGCCGGTGCTCGACGTTTGTCCTATTGGCCACGGGCGCGATCCACGCTCCAATCGAGTTCATCTGCTGGTCTCAGACACCAAACCGACAGGGGGGTGGAGCCCGTGCGCGTTTCCTGGGGTTGATCACTTCTGGCTCGAGGGCGGCCGTTCGATGACGGCCGCCCTCGCGCTGCTTCGCGGCGATCGTCACGCCCGCCGTTTCTTCGTGGCCCACGCGCAGTCGTCGCTCGGTAGCGGCGCCGCGTACGTGGCGCTGCTGCTTCTGGCCTACAACCGCTTTCACTCCCCGTGGGCCATCACGCTGGTGCTGCTTGCAGACTTCCTTCCGGCCATCGCGCTTGGCCCGCTTCTGGGCGCCGCGGTGGACCGCTTCGGCCGCCGCCGCAGCGCGGTGGTCGCAGATGCCGGCCGGGCGCTCGCGTTCGCCGGTATCTGGCTCGCTCCGAGCTTCGCCCTCACCGTCGCTCTGGCGCTGATCGCCGGGATCGGCACAGCGCTCTTCAAGCCGGCGGTGCTCGCCGGACTGCCCCGCCTGGTGGACGACGAGCACCTGCCGGCTGCGACTTCGCTGTACGGCGCCATCGCAGATCTCGGTCATACGCTCGGGCCCGCGCTCGCCGGCGTCGCCCTACTCGCCGCCGGCCCGCGCGAGCTGCTGGCGGCCAACGCGATCACGTTCGCCGTCTCGGCCCTCCTGATCGCCCGCGTCGATCTGGGCGCGCCCGCCCCCGACGCCGGCGAGCGCCGGCCCTCGCTCTTCGCCGAGGCGCGCGACGGCATCTCCGTCACGCTGCGCATCCCGAAGGTCCGGACGCTGCTGATCGGCTCGAGCCTCGCCATGCTGGCCGCCGGCATGACGAACGTGGGCGAGCTTCAGCTCGCCAAGGCGGCCCTGCACGCCGGCGACGCCGGCTTCTCGATCTTCGTTGCACTGTCCGGAATCGGGATCGTGGCGGGGTCGCTGATCGCAGGTGGCGGCGACAGCGGCTCGCTGACTCGCCGGTACGTGCTTGGGCTGATCGCGATGGCAGCGGGAATGCTGGCGGCCGGTCTCGCGCCGGTGTTCGCCGTCGCGGCGGCCGCGTTCGTCGCGCTGGGCGGCGGTAACGGCCTGGCGTCGGTCAGCGAGCAACTGCTCGTGCAGCGCACGGTGCCCGGCGAGCTGCTCGGCCGCGCGTTCGGCGTCAAGTCGGCGCTCATCTCGAGCGCGTTCGCGGCGTCGCTTCTGCTCGGCGGCCTTGGCACCGCCCTGATCGGGCCGCGCGCGCTGTTCGCCATCGCGGGCGCGGGCCTGCTGGGCGCTGCCGCCTGGTCAGCCGCGCGGCTGGCCGGCGAAGGACGCGTCCAGCGCCGCCACGACCCTCGGGCAGAACTGCGTCCCGGCATTGCGCCGGATCTCGGCTAGCGCCTCCTCGGTCGCAAGCGCCGCCCGGTAGGGGCGGTCGCTCGTCATCGCGTCAAACGCGTCGGCCACCGTGAGGACACGCGCGGCCAGCGGGATCTCGGCGCCGGCGAGACCGTCGGGATAGCCGTTGCCGTCGAAGCGCTCGTGGTGGTTGCGCGCCATGTCGAGCACGATCTGCGGCAGGTCGAGCTCCTCGAGGATGTAGCTCGAGATCTCCGGGTGGCGGCGCATCTCGGCGAACTCGTCTGCGTCGAGCCGCCCCGGCTTCAGCAGGATCCGGTCCGGGATCCCGATCTTGCCGATGTCGTGGACGATCGCTCCGACCTCCACCGCCTCGAGCTCCTCGTCCTCGAATCCGAGCTCGCGCGCGAGCACGAGCGCGTACTCGCCCACCCGCTCGGTGTGGCCGCCCGTGTAGGGGTCCTTCGCCTCGATCGTGCGCGCCAGCGACGCGATCGTGGACAGGTAGCCGGTCCTCGTGCGCTCGAGCAGGCCCTCGAGCTGCGCGTTCGCGCGCTGCAGCTCGTCATGGCTCCGGCGCAGCTCCTCGACGCTCGAGCGCGAGCGGTCCAGGTACTGCTTCTGCGTGACCCACGACATCGCCAGCGGCAGGAAGAAGATGAGAAAGGCAGACGTGCCGATCGAGCGCTCGCCGACCACGAACAGGCCTGCCGCGAGGCCCGCGGCGATGTTGTGCGGCCACAGCCAGGCCATCCGCTCGACCCATGCGTCGAGCCCGCTGATCCCCTCGTGCAGCCGCCAGACCACGGAGATCAGAACCGAGTTCGCGGCGTAGTAGGCCAGGCTCGCCAGCGCGGACACGGCGAGGAGCGACGCCCCGTGGGAGCCGGGGCACGCCGCGAACACCCCCGCGGCCGCCACTCCGGCAAGCGACAGGAAGCCGAAGTCCACCACCCGCTTGAGCAGCGGCGTGTTCTGGCGGGCCAGCGAGATGATCGCCTCGCCGCAGATCGGGCCGAGCGGCCCGAAGAGGCAGGCCAGCACCAGCGCGGGAACGGTGGCCGGCGACGTGTTCGCCCGCTCGAAGAGATTGATGCGCACCCGGTCGAGCGCGACGATCAGAGCGATCAGCAGGGCAAACACGACCGGTGAGTCCGCAACCCGATCGAAATCGGACAACCCCGCGATCGCTGCCGTGGCACCCGCCAGGACCCCGGCGTACACGGGTATCAGGTCGCGCCGGGCTGCCGCGGGTGCGTTGGCGCTGACGGTTGGGCTGGACACGGGGCTCTGGATCGGTTGGGTGGCGCGTTCGCGCTTCGCCCGCGTTACTCGTCACTTGCAGCCTCTTTCTTGAGGCAGAAGTGGACTGGTCGCCTTGGCTAGACTCAGGTTCATGAAGCAGGAAATCCACCCTGAGTACGTAGAGGCCCACGTCACGTGCACGTGCGGCAACCAGTTCACCACTCGCTCGACGAAGCCTGAGCTTCACGTCGAGATCTGCTCGAACTGTCACCCCTTCTACACGGGCCGTCAGAAGCTCGTGGACACCGGTGGCCGTGTGGAGCGTTTCCGCCGCCGTGCGGCGAAGCAGCAGCGCCGCGGCTGAGGGCGCCGAAACTAACGCCCTGCAGGGCTGTTTTCTCTAAGCCAT
>DATNBJ010000334.1:0-4795 GCA_035572055.1 Thermoleophilaceae bacterium
CACGGTCTCGACCGCGGACGGACGGCCGCTGCCCGTCGAGGTCGACGGCGACTTCATCGGCGACTTCGAGCAGGTGCGCTACGAGATCGCGCCGCGCTCGCTCGCCGTGGTGGCCTGAGCCACCGGCTCCGCGGGCGGAAGCGCGAACTCGGCGGCGAACGAGCCGCCGGGTAGCTGGCGCGCCTCGAGCAGACCCTCGTAGAGGTGCTCGTGGCGGTGCGCCGACTGGCGCCACGTGAACGCCGCGCGGGCGTGCTGGTGGCCCGCCCGGCCGGCGGCGGCCAGGCCGTCGCGGTCGGCTAGCAGCGCCTCGAGGGTGCGCGCGATCTCACGGGGCGCGGGCGGCACGAGGCTGACGCCGTCGCCGGCGCCGTCGAGGTAGTGCGAGTAGGACGGATCGTTCGTCATGACCACCGGCAGGCCGCTGGCCATGGCCTCCTGCACGGTCACGGGAAAGCCCTCGCCGCGCGACGGCAGGAGCAGCGCGTCGGCCGCGCGGTACAGCTCGGCGACCAGCTCCGACGGGATCGGGCCGAGCACCTTGACGCCCGGGGCCGATTGCGGCTGCAGCGGGCCGGGGCCCGCGACCACGAGCTCGAACTTGCCGAGCGACGCGGATGCCGCGGCAAGCGCGGTGTCGAGGCCCTTCTTCGCCACGAGGCGGCCCACGAAGAGAACGCGCGGCATGCCGTCGTCCCAGCCGAACTTGCGCCGCAGCGCGTCGCGCTCGCCGTTGACGGCCGGGCGGAAGAGGTCGGTGTCGATGCCGTTCGGGATCTGCAGCACGGGCCCGTTCGGCCCGAGCGCGGCCACCTCGGCGCCCACCTGCTGGTTGAGCACCACCACGGACTCGGCGGCCTTCACGGACAGCCGGCCGATGGTGGCCATCGCGGCGCTCTCCATGCGGTCGAGCAGGCGCGACTCGTAGGGCACGTGGCCCACGTGCTCGGTCAGCACGCGGACGGGGCGCCGCTCGCCCCGGTGGCGCAGCTTCGCGTAGCGCAGCGCCCACACGGAGCTCTGATAGAGCAGGCCGTGCGCGTGCACGACGTCCGCCTGCTTGAGCTCGCGGGCGAGGACGCGGGCCAGCTTCGGCGAGAAGACCGGGTACGGCACGCCGAGCTTGTTCTCGAGCACGTTGATCGCGGGAACGCGGATCACGCCGTCGTCGGCGGGCAGCCTGTCGAGATCGAACGGACTGGCGCTGCTGGCCACGTGCACCACGTCGTGACCCTGATCCTGGAGCTCCCGCCGCAGCGAGTGGATCACCGTCTCGATCCCGCCGATATGCGGGTTGGCGTAGTGGGATACGAAAAGGATGCGCATATCAGGCAGGGATGCGGCGACGGTCCTGTCCGGCCTCGAGGATCCAGTGTTGGATCTTCAACACGGCCAGCGCATCCAATCCATCTATAGCTTCGGGGCTCGCCCCAGTCAAGCTCGCGGCATGGAAGCGCCGGAACACTTCGTCGTTTCCGTATCGGAGAGTCCCACGCACGTGCTTTAGCCCTGAGCCGACGTAACCGCGCCAGTGGTGCCAGCTGCTGGAGGCCGAGCTTCGCAGCACTTCCAGGGCTTTGTGGTCGCCGTCGTTGGGCATGTAGACCGCGATGTCGCGGAACAGATCGACCGTTCCGATGCCCTTGTCGCCGATGGCCGCAACGTGCCATTCCGACACCGGCGCCTCGAAGTTCATCTGGATCGATACGGGCACCTCGCCGGCCCGCATCTGGGCTGCGATCTGCGCGGGTGTGTTCTCGAGGCCGCGGGTGCTCGGGTGCACCGTGACGCTGACCGGATCGAGATCGCCGCCGGCGAGCGCCCGCGCCATGTAGATCAGGTGCGGGGACTCGTCGTAGAAGAGGCCGAACGGCAGCTCGTCGAACCACGGAGGCAGCCGCCGGGCCGGGTTCGAGAGCTGGATCGCCCACACCGCGCGCACGCGGCCGATCCTGCCCTGGTCCATCCAGTGACGCAGCCGCTGCACCGAGCGGGCGAACTGGAAGTTGTGCACGACGGCCAGCACCTTCCCCTGCTCACGGGCGAGAGCCACGAGCTCCTCGCCCTCCTCCACCGTCATTGTGAACGGTTTCTCCGTCAGGACGTGCTTTCCCGCTCTCAGCGCGCTGCCGATCACCCGGTGGTGGGCGAACGGCGCGGTGCCGCAGGTGACCGCGTCGATCTGGTCGGAGAAATCCAGCTCCTCGACGCTTTCCGCGCCGGCGTGACGTGGTATCGAGAGATTCTCCGCGGCCGCCTGCGCACGCTCGGGGCGCCGGTCCACGATGGCGGCGACCTCGAATCCGCCGTGCCGGCGCATGGTGGGAATGTGCCGGTGGGTGGTGACCCAGCCCGCCCCGAAACATGCCACGCGCAGCTTGTCCCTTGCCTCGGCCAGAGGGGAAACGCTAGCTAGAACCCCCGACGAGCTTCATCACGACGAGCTTGTCGCTCACGAACAGCGGCGTGCCGAGCTGCGGTGGGCGCTCCAGCTTGCCGTTGTCGCTCACGCAGGTGGGGTTCACGACCAGGAAGCGCACGCCCCACTTCCTGGCCAGCTCGCGGCCCTTGGGGGTGCCCCTGAGTATCGAGCGGGCGCGCCGCGCCGGGACCACCTCGGCCTTCGGCAGGATGTCCGCCGGGTCGAGAGCCGGCAGCGTCTGCGCGTGCAGCAGCCACTCGGCGAGGAAGCTCCAACAGCGGTCGGTGACCACCACGTCACCGGGCTTCAGCTGAGCCGACACGGCGTCGAGGCCGCGCAGCGTCGTGGGGTTGGCGAAGTCGTAGAAGTTCCGCACGTCCACGGCCTGGCCCCAGGCGGGCACGGCGATCGCGATCGTCAGCCCCAGCGCCGCCGCCGCGCTCAGCCAGCGCTGCGACAGCCGTGTGAGCGCGAAGGCCACGAGCGGCACGAGCGCGAGCGGCACGTAGTAGGCCATCCGCGTGTACGACAGCGGGAAGTGCACGACCCACGAGTAGGCGAGCACCACCACGGCGACGAAGGTCGCCACGAAGGCGAGCGGCGTCCGGTCGCGCCGCAGCCACAGCACGCCCACCGCCACGGCCGCCAGCCCGGCGATCGAGAAGACGAGGGTCAGGTCGTTCACCACCAGGTGGACCTGCACCTTGGTGTTCTCGTAGGCCTTGTAGCCCTGGGTGCCGCCGAAGCGGTGAGTCCGTGTGATCAGGTCGTACGCCACCCCGGCGCACAGGACGAGCGCCGCGAACGCCGCGCGGATGGCCCGCTTCAGGATCGCCACCCTGTCGCCGGTGAAGAGCGCGAGCGCGACGGTCAGCCCGACGATGGCCACGCCCACGAGGAACGACAGCCGGTGCGCCGCGGCCAGGGCGACCATCGACAGGCCGAGGCCGAACGCCTCGAGCCAGCCGACCTCGCGAGTGAGCAGGCAGGTGAGGTAGAGCAGGATCAGCGGCATCAGGGCCAGGGCGGCGGCGTTCGCCAGCCCGTGCCAGCCGAGCAGGTCCTGAGCCATCGGGAGCACCGCCCACAGCGCGGCCGCGATCACCCCGGCGAGCTCGCCCCACAGGGTCCGCGCGAGCGCGAACACCGACAGGATCGCCATCACCGCGAACACCCAGATGCCGTGCATCAGCACGCTGGCGGGCTGCCCGCTCATCGTGAGGAACGAGCCGAACACGGCGGGCACTCCCGGGTCCTGGCGGAAGGGCTGCCCGAACATCCACAGCGGGTTGTTGATCAGGAGCGACCCGTGGATGCGGATCTCGTCGGCGTACATCACGTACTGCGCCCAGTCGTCGCCGGGCACCGGGGTGCGGCCGATCACCCTGTTCTCCAGCAGGATCCCGATCAGCAGGGCGCCCATTAGGCCGGCGATCGCGCAGGCGTCCGGATACGAGAGCTCCTGCCGCGGCTCGCCGTCGCGGGGCAGCGCCAGGCCGGCGAGGATCAGCACACCGAGGCCCACGCGGACGCTGGTGCCGGTGAGGGTGATGCCGGCGCTGGCCATCGAGATGAGCAGCACGCTCGACGCGGCGTACCCGAGCGCCGGGCTGGCGGCCAGCGTGGCGGACCAGCTGCGGCGCGCCGCCTCCGGCAGGAGAGGCACGAGCGCGAGGCCGGGCGCGACACAGAGCACGATTCCGGCGAGAATCGGGAAGTGGCCCCCGAACGCCGCGATCAGGAACTCGAGCGCCGCCAGCGCCGCGGCGAGCAGCCACAACGGCCGCTCGCGCACACGCGCCGGGACGCCGAGCCGTCCCAATCTGGCGGGACCGGCTTGTATCGTCCTCAGCCCCAAGTGAAGGTCTTTCAGATCTCCCTGGCGAGTCTCGCCGCGTGCGCGGCTTTCGCGGTACCGGCGCACGCCAAAGACGGAAACGGATTGTACGAGCCGTTCCCGACGCCCGAATCGGGCGGGCGCGCGCAGGTCTTCATCGAGGGCCTCGCGGGCAGCGCGGGGCTGATCGGCCTGAGCGGCACGGACCTCCGGCGCGGCGTCCTGCTCGAGAGCGGCGTGACCGACCAGCCGGGCGCCGCCAGCGTGCGCGGCGGTGACACCGGGTCCGACTTCCACCCGTCGCTCGGCTGGCCGCTCGCCCTCGCGCTGGTCGCCGCGGTGCTCGCCGGCACCCGGTTGTTCGTGGTCAGGCGAGCAGGATGAGGCGGCCGCGCCCGATCGTGATCGTGATCGTCGCGGTGCTGATGCTGGCCGCCGGGGTCACGGCACTGGCGGCCGCCGACCGCGGCAGCCTGCCCGGCCGCACGGAGACCGGCGCGCTCGCGCCGATCGTCAGCCCGCCGCCGAGCAGCAAG
>DATNBJ010000335.1:0-2821 GCA_035572055.1 Thermoleophilaceae bacterium
CTCGGTGCGGGTGCTCAGCCCTGGCGACAACGGCAACGTGAGCCAGAGCAACAACTCTGAGGCGAAGTCGTTCGCGGGCAACGAGAACGGCACGCTGCAGAAGACCCAGCAGGCCCAGGGCGGGTCCGGCAAGGTCATCACCCCTGCGCGTGACCTCAGCACGGATGGCAAGGGCGTTCCCTGCGGTTGCGACTCCGGCTCGAAGGGCATTCAGGCCGCCGGGCAGGACGCATGGAACAAGCAGGACGCCAACTCCGAAGCCACGTCGATGCAGATCAAGCCGGAGAACCAGAACGACCCGGTGCGAGTGCTGAGCGGCTCCGGCAAGCCCATGAAGGACGGCAAGGGCAACTCCTGCGGTTGCGACTCCGTCCCCACCAGGGGCAGCACGGACGGCAAGGGTTCCGGCGACAACGGCTCCGTCGATCAGAGCAACAACTCATCGGCGCAGTCGTTCGCAGGCAACCTCAATTTCACGAAGCAGGACATCAAGCAGGTTCAGGCGGGCATGCCTGAGGTCTTGAGCAGTCTCATGACCCTCCGCGATCCGTGTGGCTGCCAGGGCGGCAACACGGGAGTCCAGGCCGGCGGCCAGGACGCGTGGAACAAGCAGAACGCAATGTCGAACGCGGACTCAGAGCAGCTGGGCGCCAAGAACGACAACGAGCCGACACGCACGAAGCTGAGCGACGGCTCGAACGGCGACGTCAGCCAGGAGAACAACTCCGAGGCGAAGTCCAAGTCGCTGAACCTCAACAAGCTCCTGCAGCTCTTGCAGCAGCTGCAGGGAACTGCGGGAGGTGGCGTCATCCGCGAACAGGCTTGAGCCCACGGACAGGGCTCACGCGGCCCACGACATATCGAGCCGCCGGCCGGGAGCGTGGGCTCCCGGCCGGCAGGGCCGCGCCCGGTTGGCACTGCCACAGCGATGGGAGTACGGTTTTCGCGTCGCAGCTCTCCGGCAAGGAAGGTGAGCCCCCAGTGGAGCCCGCGGCACCGAGATTCGCAATCTGCAGCGCAGCGGCCGTCCTGGTGCTGGTACTCGCAGCGCCTGTTCTTGCCGCGCCCGGGCCCGACGCCTCGCCCGGTGGCGGCTCGGGACCGGCGCCGGACCCGTCGGGGGGCAAGCCGCGCGTCGCGGTGACCGTCCACACGGTGGCCCCCGCTCGGCGCCCGGTCGTCACCTCTGCGGCGCCCTCGAAGCCTCCCGCCGCGAAGCCGCACCGGCGGGTGCGTCGCCACGTCGAGCCGGCCCCGGCCCCGGCGCCCCGCGCCACTCCATCGTCCTTCTTCACGTCCCTGCGCACCTCGCTCCCCGTGCGCGTGACCGCTGACACCGCCCGCGGTATCGACTCGCGCAGCCTGAAATTGGCCGCCGGAGCGCTGCTGCTCGTGGTCGCCGTCGGCGGATCGTTCCTGACGCTCGTCTCGCAGGCCCCGAGGACACGATGATCCGGCGCGTCGCGATCCTGACCGCGGTTCTGGCGCTCGCCGTCGTGGCCACGGCGCACGCCAACGAGGTGAATGCCTCGTGCAAGGCGGGCGGCAGCACCACCAGCTGCGGCAACTGGCACTCGAGCAACGTCACGCTGAGCTGGAACTGGGATCCCGACCCCACGAGCACGTCGGGCTGCGACATCCGCACGTTCAGCTCCGACACACCCGCCGACGGGACGAGCGTGACCTGCACCGTGTTCTGGGGCGTGGACTTCGCGGGCGCGACCGCAACCGTGCGTGTGGACAAGACCAAGCCCGTGATCACGGGCATGACCACCTCGCGCCCGCCGGACTACGGCGGCTGGTTCAACCACCCGGTCGCGGTGACCTTCACCGGCACGGACGCTCTCTCGGGCATCGCCGCCTGCGACTCCTCTCAGGTGGCCGGTCCCGACAGCCCGGCGCTGCAGGTGAACGGCGGCTGCCGCGACGTGGCGGGCAACCGGGCGAGCGCGAACTTCCCGATCGCGTACGACTCCACGCCACCGGCGCCCGCGCAGGTGTCCGCCGAGCCGGAGAACGGCTCGGTGCGCCTGACCTGGGTGCCGCCGGCGGATGCGTCCGCCGTGGTGGTCGAGCGGCAGACCCAGGCGTCGGCGCGCGCGAAGACCGTCTACCGCGGCACCGGCCGCGACGTGACCGACAAGGGCCTCCACAACGGCGTTCGCTACCGCTACACGGTCACCGTGCTCGACCAGGCGGGCAACGCGAACGTGACCAACACCAGCGCCGTGCCCACCGCCTCGACGCTGCGTCCGCTGACGGGCACCGCGCTCAGCACACCGCCGCGCCTCACCTGGAAGACCGTGAAGGGCGCCACGTACTACAACGTCCAGCTCTTCAAGGGGAAGAAGAAGATCCTGAGCGCCTGGCCGCACGGATCGCACCTGCAGCTGAAGACGAAGTGGCGCTACCGGGGGCACCGCCTGCGGCTCAGGACGGGCACCTACCGCTGGTACGTCTGGCCCGGCTTCGGGACCCGCGACCAGCAGCGCTACGGGCAGATGGTGGGCAAGAGCAGCTTCCGCGTCGCTGGCTAAGCTCGCCTACTCATGAAGCGGGATCCATACGAGGTTCTCGGCGTCCCGCGCGACGCCGACGAGACCCAGATCAAGAAGGCCTTTCGCAAGCTCGCGCGCGAGCTGCACCCGGACGTGAACCGGCACGATCCGGATGCCGAGGAGAAGTTCAAGGAGGCGGCCGAGGCCTACGAGGTCCTCTCCGACGGCGACAAGCGCAAGATCTACGACCAGTACGGTCACGAGGGGTTGAAGACCGGGGGCTATCGCGGCTTCTCGAGCTTCGAGGAGATCTTCTCGAGCTT